>NZ_JBHYMC010000010.1:0-147389 GCF_042742535.1 Streptomyces sp. NPDC058880 | reverse complement strand
AGCACCAGCCGGGACGGGCACATCGGCTGGTTGACGTTCTGGACGGGCTTCGGCAGCCCCTGCAGACCGACCGGAGCCGCCCCCACACTCCCCACCTCGTCACTCACTCCCATGCCAGTACCTTACTTCAAAGTGGGTACTGCCGTTTAGTTAGTGTCCGCCGTACGGTGAGTGCACAGCCCGGGAACGGGAAGCAAGGCACGGACCAGGAGTGAACAGTCATGAGCATCGTCGTCACCGCAGCCACCGGAGCCCTGGGCCGCCTCGTCGTCGAGGAACTGCTGGAACGGGTCCCCGCCGACCGCGTCGCCGTCGTCGTCCGCAGCGCGGAGAAGGCCTTCGACCTGGCCGCACGCGGGATCGACGTGCGCGTCGCCGACTACGACGACCCGGCCGCCCTGGCCGTCGCCTTCCGGCCCGGCGACCGGGTGCTGCTGATCTCCGGCAATGAGATCGGGCGGCGCGTCGCGCAGCACACCGCCGTGATCGCTGCCGCGAAGGCGGCGGGCGCGGCACAGCTGGCCTACACCGGCGTCCTCGGCGGCCCGGAGGCGGACTTCGAGCTGGCCTCGGAGCACACCGCCACCGAGCAGGCCGTCCTCGCCTCCGGACTCCCGTTCACCTTCCTGCGCAACGGCTGGTACCACGAGAACTACACCCGCGACCTGCCGACCGTGCTCGGGCACGGGGCGGTCCTGGCCAGCGCGGGCGAGGGGCGGGTCGCCTCGGCGGCGCGGGCCGACTACGCGGCGGCCGCCGCCGCGGTGCTCACCGGCGAGGGGCACCTGAACCGGATCTACGAACTCTCCGGCGACACCGCGTGGAGCCTCGCGGAGTACGCGGCCGAGGTCTCGGCACAGAGCGGCAAGGAGATCGCGTACAGCGAGGTCCCGGCCGACGAACACCTGCGGATCCTGACGGACGCCGGGGTGCCGGAGGGGTTCGCCGCGATCATCGTCGACGTGGACGCGGCGATCGCGCGCGGCCGGCTGGCCGGCACCGGCGGAGACCTCGCCCGGCTGATCGGGCGGCCGACGACCCCGGTCGCCCAGGCGATCGGGGCCGCGCTGGCCTGAACCCGCGGACTCCCGGCGGACTCCCGGCGGGCGCGCCGCCGCGGCCCCGCGAGACGTCACACGGGATGTCATGAGTATCTCCCGATTACGGGCATGACATCCGGGCCCCGCGGCGATAACGTCGTCAAAGTTGGCTGGAAGTCGCACAGGAGGCCCCGTGAAGGCACAGAACGAGCAGCGCGCGGGTTTGCTCTACGGATTCGGCGCTTACGGGATGTGGGGGCTGGTCCCCCTCTTCTGGCCGCTGCTGATGCCTGCCGGGGCCGTCGAGATCCTCGCCCACCGCATGACGTGGTCCCTGGCCGTGGTCGGCCTGGCACTGCTCGCAGTGCGCCGCTGGAGCTGGATACGCGAGCTGCTGAGCCGGCCGCGCAAGCTGGGTCTGACCGCGCTGGCCGCGTCCGTCATCAGCGTGAACTGGGGCCTGTACATCTGGTCGGTCAACAACGGCCACGTCGTCGAGTCGAGCCTCGGCTACTTCATCAACCCGCTGGTCAGCATCGCCATGGGGGTGCTGGTCCTGGGTGAGCGGCTGCGGCGCGCGCAGTGGGTGGCCGTCGGCCTCAGCTTCGTCGCCGTGCTCGTCCTCGCCGTCGGCTACGGGCGGCCGCCGTGGATCTCGCTGGTCCTGGCCTGCTCGTTCGCGACCTACGGCCTGATCAAGAAGAAGCTCAACATGGGCGGGCTGGAGTCGCTGGCCGCCGAGACGGCCATGCTGTTCCTGCCGGCCCTCGGATACCTGCTGTGGCTGGGCGCCCAGGGCCGGTCCAGCTTCGCCTCCCAGGGCGTCGGCCACGCGCTGCTGCTGGCCGCCACCGGCCTGGTCACGGCGATCCCGCTGGTGCTCTTCGGGGCGGCCGCCATCCGCGTTCCGCTGTCCACCCTGGGACTGCTTCAGTACATGGCCCCGGTGTTCCAGTTCGGACTCGGCGTCCTGTACTTCCACGAGGCCATGCCGCCCGAGCGCTGGGCGGGCTTTTCCTTGGTGTGGGCCGCGCTGGCGATCCTGACCTGGGACGCCCTGCGGACCGCTCGGCGCTCCCGCGCCCGGCTGGAGACGGCTCCCGTGATCACCCCGGCGCCGACCCGCGAACCCGCGTAACGACCACACGACGGGCCCGCAACAGCAAACGCTCCGACCCCACGATCCCCGGCACGGACCCTCCGTACCGGGGATCGTCCGTTTTCCGAACTGCCCTGACCGAATTGAGGTCTTGACGGATAGTCATACTCTCGCTGACCATCAGGCTCGCACTTCCGCACTGACGCACTGACGCACTGACGCACTCACGCTCACCTGCTCTCTCGCTCGTTCCGTCATATCCCCAGCGGAATCCCGGAGCCCCCACATGAGCCTGTCCGTCTCCCGGCGCCTCGCTGCCGTGACCGCTCTCGCGGTTGCCGGCCTGTTCGCCTCCACCGCACCCGCCGCACTCGCCGCCCCCACGGCGGTCGCCGCGGCGCCGACCCCGCCCGACATCCCGCTGGCCAACGTCAAGGCCCACCTGTCGCAGCTGTCGACGATCGCCGCGAACAACGGCGGCAACCGCGCCCACGGCCGGGCCGGCTACAAGGCCTCGATCGACTACGTGAAGGCCAAGCTGGACGCGGCGGGCTTCACCACGACGCTGCAGACCTTCACCTCCAGCGGCGCCACCGGCTACAACCTGATCGCCGACTGGCCGGGCGGCGACCCGAACTCGGTCCTGATGTCCGGAGCGCACCTCGACTCCGTCACCTCGGGCGCGGGCATCAACGACAACGGCTCCGGCAGCGCGGCCGTCCTCGAAACCGCCCTCGCCGTCTCCCGGGCCGGGCTGCA
The DNA here is from genome assembly GCF_042742535.1 of Streptomyces sp. NPDC058880. Lineage (NCBI taxonomy): Bacteria > Bacillati > Actinomycetota > Actinomycetes > Kitasatosporales > Streptomycetaceae > Streptomyces > Streptomyces sp. NPDC058880. Next base: position 144,491 of record NZ_JBHYMC010000010.1, on the reverse strand, counting down.
GCCCACCAAGCACCTGCGTTTCGGCTGGTGGGGCGCGGAGGAGCTGGGCCTGGTCGGCTCGAAGTACTACGTCAACAACCTCCCGTCGGCCGAGCGGGCCAAGTTCGCCGGGTACCTGAACTTCGACATGATCGGCTCGCCGAACCCCGGCTACTTCGTCTACGACGACGACCCGACGATCGAGCAGACCTTCAAGAACTACTTCGCCGGCCTCGGCGTGCCGACCGAAATCGAGACCGAGGGCGACGGCCGCTCCGACCACGCCTCCTTCAAGAACGTGGGCATACCGGTCGGTGGCCTGTTCACCGGGGCCAGCCGCACCAAGACCTCCGCGCAGGCCCAGAAGTGGGGCGGCACCGCAGGGCAGGCCTTCGACCGCTGCTACCACTCCTCGTGCGACAACACCGCCAACATCAACGACACCGCCCTGGACCGCAACGCGGACGCCATCGCCTACGCGATATGGAACCTGGGCGCGTCGACCCCGGTTCCGCCCGGCCCGTCCTTCGAGAACACGACGGACGTGAACATCCCTGACTCCCCCGCCCCGGCGGTCAACTCGCCGATCACGGTCTCCGGAGTCCCCGGCAACGCCCCCGCCACCACCAAGGTGGACGTGAACATCGTCCACACCTACCGCGGTGACCTGGTGGTCGACCTGGTCGCCCCGGACGGCTCGGTCTACAACCTGCACAACCGCACCGGCGGCAGCGCCGACAACATCGTGGGGTCCTACACCGTCAACGCCTCCAGCGAGGTGGCGAACGGAACGTGGAACCTCCGGGTCAGGGACGCGGCCGCACTGGACGTCGGCTACATCAACAGCTGGAAGATCACCTTCTAGGGCGTTCCAGGGGATTCCGGGAGGTTCCAGGACCTTCCGGAGCCCTGCAGGGCCCTCCGGGCGACCGGCGGTCCCGCCGCGCTCTGGGCTCCGGCGCGATCCACCCGGACCGCGCCGGAGCTCAGCCGTCCTCGGCGCGGGCCGGGGACGAGGCCTCCAGCGGCTCCCTCATCCGGGCCCGCAGCTCCTCGGCCACAGCCGCGACGTCCGCGCGGCCCAGCTTCGCCGCCTCGACCAGGTCGCCGAGTTCCTCCGGCGAGGGCAGCTTCGCGGCTCCGGCCACGCGCAGGTACGAGCGGGTCGCCGCGGCCGCGTAGAACTCGTTCATCGGCGATTCCAGCGCCGGGCAGACCGCCAGGGTGTGCAGGAACGCGGCGGCCCGCCACGCGGTGTCCGGGGCGGGCTGTTCTGGTACCAGGACCAGGTCGTTCTGGTGCCGGGCGACTGCGGCGGCCACCCCGGAGGGATCCCACACCGCGGGATCTGACGGGAGATGGTGGGCCAGAGCGGTCCAGGCCCACTCCATGGTGATCTTCAATTGCCGAACCGCTCCTGGAAGTAGCCCCAGTGATCGGCGAACTCCTCAATGCCGGAGAGGAAGTTCTTCCGGTCCTCGTCGAGCTCGCGTTCGGTGACCTCGGTGATCAGCGCGGTGACCGTCGTCCCCAGCGCCGCCGCACGCGCCTTGAGGCGCTCGTGGAACTCTTCGTTCAGGCGGATGGTGACGTGTCTCGACATGCCCAACACCGTACAGCGGAGGCGCTGTACGGGCAGCACCAACGACGCAAGGGTGGGCAGGGACACAGTCCCTGCCCACCCTCGGCCGCACCTCCCGGGACGGCTACTTGTCGGCGTCGGCCGCCTTCACCAGCGCGTCCTTGGTGACGGCGCCGGCGTAGACCTTGCCGTTGTCGGTGACCAGGACGTTGAACAGGCGGGTCGACATGACCCGGCCCTCACCGAAGCCGCCGCTGACCTTGTCCCCGAGGGAGTCGAGGAACTGCCGGGCCTCCTTCGGGGCGTTCTTGTCGTTCTCCAGGTCCTTCAGGCTCCTGCCCGAACCCGAATCAATCCGTGCGATGGTGGCCCAGCCCTCGCCGAGCACCTTCACGTCGCCCTGGCCGGCCGGACCGCCGACCAGTCCGTCCAGGCCCGGGAAGGACTCCAGCGCCTTGAACGCGCCGTCCTTGTCACCCTTGCCGTGTCCGTCCACGCCCTCGGTCACCTTGGCACCCTTGGGCGGGGTGAAGGAGAAGGTGTCGGCGGACGGCTTGGCGAAGTCCACCTTGGTGAAGCCGGCGTCCACGATCGGCTTACCGCCCTGGGACGAGAGCAGCTGCACGCGCAGCGGCACGCCGTTCCTGGCGTCCACCGCGATCTGCACCGATCCGACGGTCGAGCCGGCCTGCTTGGGCTTGAGCACCAGCTGGTAGGCGTCCCGCCCGGCCACCTGGGCGGTCTCGCCGACGCTCACGTCCGTGGTGGGACCGGCGGCCGCGAGGATCTCCTCGGCCAGCTTCTGCGGGGAGGCGTTGAGCCGGTCGCCGGTCTTGTGCTCCTTGCCCGTCCCCTTGCCGGCCGTCTTGTCCGACGGGGATGCCTTCTCGTGGAAGACCTCGTTGGACTTGGAGTCGTAGCCCCACACGTCGTCGCCGTTGTGGATGAGGCTGTACTCGTCCTTGCCGTCCAGGAAGGTGAGCTTCTGGCGGTCCTCGCCGTCGGCCGCGACCCGCAGGGTGTGCGTGCCGCTCGCCAGCTGCGCGACCTTGTCCCCCGGGTCGGCGGAGCCGCCCGTGACCCCGCCGCCGCCCAACAGGCCGGACGCGATCTTCGGCAGGCCCAGGTCGGTGCTGATCCTCGCCGTACCCGACAGCTGCTCCACCTGCGAGGCGGCGACCTTCTCGATCAGCTGCTGCGCCGTGACCTCGGGCAGGTCGGGCCCGCCGGCGTTGGCGAAGGCCGGGACCATCGCCACGGTCGCCGCGGCGACACCCGCCACCGCGACCGGTACGGCGTACCGGGCGGCCTTGCGAGAAGTCTTCGTGTTCGCTGCCATGTCAGTGCCCTGCCCTCTGTGTCGACGGCGGCGATCCGCATGTCGCCGCGCTCACCCGATCTGGTGGGGTTGATGACTCCATCTGACCAAATCGGCGACGTCGGGGCGTCAGTCCCCGGAAGCAACCGTACGTACGACCGTGGGATGACACGGAACGGGCCCTCTTCCCCCGACCCGTAGGGGTCGGCGGGCGGAGGGCCCGTGCGGTGCCGTCGGACGCGACCGCCCGCCGTGGGCGGTCAGCCGGCGCGGTGCACCACCGCGTCGCACAGCTCCTCCAGAGCCGCCTTCGCGAAGCACTCGGGCAGCGGCGCGAGCGTGGCCCGTGCCTCCTGCGCGTAGCGGACCGTGTCGCGGCGGGCCTGCTCCAGGGCCGGGTGCGCCCGCAGTCGGGTGAGCGCCTCGGCGTGGCGGGCGTCGTCGGTCAGGTCGCCGTCGAGCAGTTCGACGAGCTCCAGGTCCTCCGGCCGGCCGTCCCGCGCGGCCATCTCGCGCAGCCGGAGCACGGGCAGCGTCGGGATGCCCTCGCGCAGGTCGGTGCCCGGGGTCTTGCCGGACTCGTGGGTGTCGGAGGCGATGTCGAGGACATCGTCGGCGAGCTGGAAGGCGGTGCCGAGGCGCTCCCCGTACTGGGTCAGGATGTCGACGACCGACTCGTCGGCGCCGGACATCAGTGCGCCGAAGCGGCCGGAGACCGCGATCAGCGAGCCGGTCTTGCCTGCGATGACGTCGAGGTAGTGGGCGACGGGGTCACGGCCGTCCCGCGGGCCGGCCGTCTCCAGGATCTGGCCCGTCACGAGCCGCTCGAAGGCCTCGGCCTGGATGCGCACGGCCTCCGGCCCGAGGTCGGCCAGGATGTGCGATGCACGTGCGAAGAGGAAGTCACCCGTGAGGACGGCCACCGAGTTGCCCCAGCGGGCGTTGGCGCTCGCCACACCGCGGCGCACGTCCGCCTCGTCCATGACGTCGTCGTGGTAGAGCGTCGCCAGGTGGGTGAGCTCGACGACCACGGCGGACGGCACGACGCCGGGCGCGTAGGGGTCGCCGAAACGGGACGCCAGCATGACGAGCAGCGGCCGGAACCGCTTGCCTCCGGCCCGGACGAGGTGCTGTGCGGCCTCGGTGATGAAGGGGACTTCGCTCTTGGTGGCTTCCAGCAGACCCGCCTCGACGGCGGCCAGTCCGGCCTGGACATCGGTCTCAAGAGCCTGGTCCCGCACGCTCAGTCCGAACGGCCCGACGACGGTCACGAGGGGTACTCCTGTCTGCTGACGATCACGCTGACGATCACATGGATTGTCGATGTGTCGCTGCCATCACTCAAGCCAGCGTATCGGGTCTGTTTTCGATCACCGAGAGGGCCTTCCCGGCCACCCTCCCCACACTGCCCGATGCGCACCGGTATGTTCTGGAGGAGCCGGAACAACCGGAGAGTGCGTTTTGCCCAGAACTGCGGCCGAGGCGAATGGTGGCAGAACCCGATGATCATCCGCACCGAGTTCCCGTACGGAACCACCCACGAGGATGTCCGGATCCCGCTCCCGGACGGGGTGGAGCTGTACGCCCGGATCTGGCGCCCGGCGACCGGCGAACCCGTCCCGGCCCTGCTGGAGTATCTCCCCCACCGGCTCACCGACCGGACCGCGCCGCGCGACTGGCAGCGCCACCCGTGGTACGCGGGGCACGGCTACGCCTCCGTACGCGTGGACGTGCGCGGGCACGGGTGCAGCGGCGGCCTGCCCGGCGACGCGTGCGACGCCCGTGAGCTCGCGGACGGGGTCGCGGTGGTGGAGTGGCTGGCGGCCCAGGAATGGTGCACGGGTTCGGTGGGGATGTTCGGGGTCTCCTGGGGCGGGCTGAACTCCCTCCAGCTGGCCGCTCTCGCCCCCGAGGCCCTGAAGGCCGTCGTCACCGTCTGCGCGACCGACGACCGCTTCGACAACGACGCGCACTACATGGGCGGCTCGGTGCTCGCCGTGGACATGCACGCGCGGGCGGCGGCCCTGCTGGCCCTCTCCTCGCGGCCGCCGGACCCGCAGTACGCCGGCGACGGCTGGCGCGGGCAGTGGCTGGAGCGGTTGGAGGCGGTGGAACCGCTGATCCACACCTGGCTCTCGCACCAGACCCGCGACGCCTACTGGCGCCACGGCAGCGTCCGCGAGGACTACGGCGCGATCGACGCGGCCGTGCTCGCGGTCGGCGGCTGGCACGACCCCTACCGGGACACCGTGCTGCGGCTGGTCCAGCACCTGCCGTCGGCGCGCGTACGCGGCCTGATCGGACCCTGGCCGCACCAGTACCCGGACCGCGGGCGGGCGCCGGGACCGGCCATCGGCTTCCTCCAGGAGACCCTGCGCTGGTGGGACCACTGGCTGAAGGGGGCCGACAACGGCGTGATGGACGAACCGCTGCTGCGTGCCTGGATCAGCGAAGCGCACCCGCCCGCGACCGTGTACGAGGAGCTGCCGGGACGCTGGGTCGGCGAGGGGTCCTGGCCCTCGGCGGGGGTGGTCCCCGTGCCGTACGTGTTCCGGGGCGCACCGGTGACCGTGGCCTCCCCGCAGCACACCGGGCTGGACGCGGGGCGCTTCCGGCCCCGCGGCAACGACGCCGACCTTCCGCCGGACCAGCGCGAGGAGGACGCGAAATCGGCCTGCTTCGAGTTCCCGGTGGGCGGCGGCGAGCCGGTGGAGATCCTGGGCCGGCCGTCGGTGACCCTGCGACTGCGGCTCGACGTGCCGTACGGGCAGGTGGTGGCCCGGCTGTGCGACGTCGCCCCGGACGGCTCCTCGACGCTGGTCACACGGGGCGCGCTGAACCTGTCCGCCCGCCAGGGCCGGGACCGGGCCGTCCCCTGGCCGGTGGGGTCGTACGAGGACGTGACCTTCGAGCTGAACGGCATCGGCCACGCCTTCCCGCCGGGGCACCGGATCCGCCTCGCGGTGTCCTCCGCGTACTGGCCGTGGATCTGGCCGCGGGCCGGGTCGGAGGCCGGCTGGACCCTGGACCCGGCGGGCAGTTCGGTGACCCTGCCGGTCCGGGCGGCCTCCCCGGCCGGGGACGAAGGGATCGTCTTCGAGCTCCCGGAACAGGCGGAGCCGCTCGGCGTCTCCTTCCCGGCCACCCTGGACGAGCCGCGCCCGGAGCGGCTCGTCGTACGGGACGTGGCGCGCGGGACCTGGCGGCTGGAAGTGGATCCGCGCTGCGGGGGCACCCGGGTCCACCCGGACGGCCTGGAGTACGGCGAGGACGCCACTGACGTGTACGAAATCCAGGACGGGGACCCGCTGTCGGCCCGGACCCGCTCGCAGTGGCGGATCCGGCTCCACCGGCCGGAACGGGGCTGGGACGCGCGGGTGGAGACCACCTCGGAGATCCGCTGCGACGAGGGCGGCTTCGTGACGTCGGACGAACTGGTCTGCCGGGAGGGCGAGGAGGTGGTCTTCCACCGCTCGTGGGAACGCCGCCTTCCGCGCGCGGCGGGCTGACCGGGTCCCCGGTGGCGGTTAGCCGAACAGCCGCTCCAGGACCACCGCGATGCCGTCGGCCTCGTTGGACAGGGTCAGCTCGTCGGCCACCGCGACCAGTTCCGGGTGGGAGTTGGCCATGGCCACCCCCCAGGCCGCCCATGCGAACATCGGGACGTCGTTCGGCATGTCGCCGAAGGCGATCGTCCGGGTGGCGCAGATGCCCAGGACGTCGGCCGCCCGGGCCAGGCCATGGGCCTTGTCGATGCCCGGCGGCTGGAGTTCCACCGTGTGCTCGCCCGCCATCGTGACGTTCACCAGGTCCCCGACCACCGAGCGGGCCACCCGCGTCAGCTCGTCGTCGTCCAGTTCCGGGTGCTGGAGCAGCACCTTGTTGATCGGTGCCGACCACAGGTCGGAACGCCGGGCCACCCGGACCGTCGGCAGGTGCGGGTGCCACATCCGGTAGCCCGGGCCCATCAGCATCTCCGCGTCCAGGCCCTCCTGGTTGACCGCCGCGTAGACCTCGCCGATCTCCGCCTCGATCTTGCCGAGGGCCACCTCCGCCAGCTCGCGGTCCATGGAAACGGCGTGCAGCAGTCGACCGCGCGCCGCGTCGTACACCTGCGCCCCCTGGGCGCACACCGCGAGCCCCGTGTAATCCAGTCCGTCGAAGACGTGTCGCACCTGGGGGACGGGGCGACCGGTGACGATGATGTGCCGGGCGCCGGCGGCACGGGCCGCCGCGAGCGCCCCGCGGGAACGGGCCGAGACGCCGTCGCCGGCACGCAGCAGGGTCCCGTCCAGGTCAGTGGCGATCAAGGCATAGGGGAGGGCCGGAAGAGGCGCGGAAGTCACGGCGCCAAGGATACGGACCCCTGTGGACAAGTCCTACAAATAGGGCGCGAAACCGGCCTCCCACGCGCCCCCTCGGCCACGTGACGCACTGCGGAGTCGACGATCCGGTTCTGAGCACGACAGGTCGCCGCCACCGCCCGGCACCTTCCCGCTTCGACGCGCGGCGCCGGAACCCTTGTCCAGGCGCCCGACCTTACGGCCTGAACCCGGCAACTCGCACTCGAAGATCAGATAGGACCATCATTGGCAATATCTGCCCATTCCAGCCTTCCCCTGTGTGTTTCATATCCGACTGGGGGCCCGAGCTTTCCCACGGGATCCTGGGTAGCGTGTGCCGCACGGTGTTTCCCGGGACACCCCCGGACCGCGTCGAAAGCGAGGCAGTACCCCATGCCCCAGCAGAGCCCCCTCGATGTCCCCGAGGGCGACCCGTTCGGGCCGCACAACCTCCCCTACGGCGTCTTCTCGACCGCCGGCGAAGACCGCCGGCGGATCGGCGTGCGCATCGGCGGGCACGTGCTGGACGCGGGGGCGGCAGCGATCGCGCTCGGCTCCCCGTACGCCGGGCTGCTCGGCGCGCCCTCCCTCAACCCGCTGCTGGCCGCCGGGCGCACCGCCTGGCGCGACGTGCGGCGCGCCCTGACCGCCTGGGTCACCGACCCCGGCCACCGCCCCACCGTCGAGCCCCACCTGCTGCCCCTGGACGGGGTCACGCTGCACCTGCCGTACGAGGTCGCCGACTACGTCGACTTCTACGCCAGCGAGCACCACGCCACCAACGTCGGCATGATGTTCCGCCCCGACGGCGACGCGCTGACGCCCAACTGGAAGCACCTGCCCATCGGTTACCACGGCCGCTCCGGCACCGTCGTGGTCTCCGGGACCGACGTCGTGCGGCCCTCCGGGCAGCGCAAGGCGCCCGCCGACCCGGCCCCCGTCTTCGGCCCGTCCGTCAAGCTCGACATCGAGGCCGAGGTCGGGTTCGTCGTCGGCACGCCGTCCGCGCAGGGCAGCCCGGTCCCGCTGGGCGCGTTCGAGGACCACGTCTTCGGTCTCTTCCTGCTCAACGACTGGTCGGCGCGGGACATCCAGGCCTGGGAGTACGTACCGCTCGGCCCCTTCCTCGGCAAGTCCTTCGCCACCTCCGTCTCCGCCTGGGTCACCCCGCTGGAGGCGCTCGACGCCGCCCGCGTCGCCCCGCCCGCCCGGGACTTCCCGCTCCTGCCCTACCTGGACGACGCCGCGGTCGACCGCCCCGGCGGCTTCGACCTGCGCATCACCGTCGCCCTCAACGGCCAGGAGGTGGCGCAGCCGCCGTTCGCGACGATGTACTGGACCGCCGCCCAGCAGCTCGCGCACATGACCGTCAACGGCGCCTCCCTGCGCACCGGTGACGTCTTCGGCTCGGGCACGGTCAGCGGCCCCGAGGTCGGCCAGCGCGGCTCGCTGCTGGAGCTCACCTGGAACGGCCGCGACGCCATCGAGCTCGCCGACGGCAAGCGCACCTTCCTGGAGGACGGCGACACCGTCACCCTCACCGCCTGGGCCCCCGGCCCGGACGGCACGCGCGTCGGCCTCGGCGAGGTCACCGGCCGCATCGTGGGCGCCGCGTAGCGCCCCTCCGCGCCCCCAGCGCCCCCCAGCGCCCCCCGCGCCTCCGAACGGCCAGCCCCCCGTTCGGAGGCGCGCCGCGTGCGGCGGGCGGGGCGGGCCGGGATGGTGGACGGACGACCGGAAGCGGGAACCCGTACCCCGTACCCCCACCGCGAGGAGCCGCCGCCATGACCGTACTCAGCCCGAGGACCCTCGTCACCTGCGCGGCCGCCGTGGCCCTCGGCCTGACCGCCGTGGCCCCGGCCCACGGGGTCGAGGGGCCCGCGCCCGACCCGCGCGACGCGAAGGCCATGCGGGACTTGGCGACGGCGATCGCGGCGACGGCCAAGTACGCGGACGAGCGGGAGGCCATCAAGGACGGGTACGTCCCGCACGGCGAGGAGTGCATGACGAACCCCTTCGGGGTGGGCGCCATGAACTACCACTACGTCAAGCAGGCCAACTGGGGTTCTAAGGACCCCGCGAGGCCCACCGCGCTGCTCTACAGCCGGGAGAAGGACCGAAACGGCCGCCGCAAGCTGGAGACGGTGGAATGGATGGCCACCGACCGGGACCAGGACCTGAAGACCGACGACGACCGGCCGAGCATGTTCGGCCTGCCCTTCGACGGCCCCATGCCGGGCCACTGGGCCGGCATGCCCAAGCACTACGACCTGCACCTGTGGGCGTACAAGGAGAACCCGGCCGGCCGCTTCCACAACTGGAACCCGGCCCTGACCTGCCCGAAGAAGGCCCCCACCCCGGGCAAGCCGGCGGCCGCCCACGCGCACGGACACTAGGCTCGTCAAGCGCCCCCGGCATATGACTCACTCGTGAGTGCGGCCCTGCCTGAGAACTCCGGCGATACGGCGAACGCGCCCGCGAGACTCTGCCCCGTGGGAGCACTGATGAGCGTCGAACCGGCAGCTCCGCAGCCTGAGCCGGAGCCGGGGCCCCGCCGGCCCGTCCCGCCCGCGGGTGGCAGCTGCGGTCGGCGGCCCCTGCCGACTTCGAGGTCTTCCGCGAGTTCACGATCAAGCCGTTGACGTGCGCCAGGGCCGGGATCGTCCACTTCTGGCGGGTCGAGAACGAGGACGGACGCGCCGTGGTCCACGTCTACGCGTTGGATCCCGCCACGGCCGAGGGCCCGGCTCCCCCGAAGGGGGGCCGGGCCCTGGGCGGTGCGGCGGTCCGGTCAGCGGACGAAGGTGCTCGCCTGCCCCGCCAGCTCCAGGAAGTACTGCGGCGCCAGGCCCAGGACCAGGGTGACGGCGACGCCCACCGCGATGGTCGTCATCGTCAGCGGCGAGGGGACGGCCACCGTCGGACCGTCGGCCTTCGGCTCGCTGAAGAACATCAGGACGATCACGCGGATGTAGAAGAAGGCGGCGATCGCGGACGACAGGACACCGATCACGACCAGCGGCCCCGCGCCGCCCTCCGCCGCCGCGCTGAACACGGCGAACTTCCCGGTGAAGCCCGACGTCAGCGGGATGCCGGCGAAGGCGAGCAGGAACACCGCGAAGACGGCCGCGGTCAGCGGCGAACGCCGGCCCAGACCGGCCCACTTGGACAGGTGCGTCGCCTCGCCGCCCGCGTCGCGCACCAGCGTGACCACGGCGAACGCGCCGATCGTCACGAAGGAGTAGGCAGCCAGGTAGAAGAGGACGGACTGGATGCCCTCCGCCGACGTCGCGATCACACCGGCCAGGATGAAGCCGGCGTGCGCGACGGAGGAGTACGCCAGCAGCCGCTTGACGTCGGTCTGGGTCACGGCGATCACCGCGCCCGCCAGCATCGTGACGATGGCCACCCCCCACATCACCGGACGCCAGTCCCAGCGCAGCCCCGGCAGGACCACGTACAGCAGCCGCAGCAGGGCGCCGAAGGCGGCCACCTTCGTCGCCGCCGCCATGAAGCCGGTGACCGGGGTGGGAGCGCCCTGGTAGACGTCCGGGGTCCACATGTGGAAGGGCACCGCGCCGACCTTGAAGAGCAGGCCCGTCAGGATCAGCGCACCGCCCATCAGCAGCAGCACGTCGTTGCCCATGGTGCCGGCCAGGGCCGGGTCGATCGTCGTGACCGTGCCGTCGACCACGTCGGCGATCACCGCGTACGACATGGAGCCGGCGTAGCCGTAGAGCAGGGCGATGCCGAAGAGGAGGAAGGCGGAGGCGAAGGCACCCAGCAGGAAGTACTTCACCGCGGCCTCCTGCGACATCAGCCGCTGGCGGCGGGCGACGGCGCAGAGCAGGTACAGCGGGAGGGAGAAGACCTCCAGGGCGATGAACAGCGTCAGCAGGTCGTTGGCCGCCGGGAAGATCAGCATTCCGGCGATCGCGAACAGGGCCAGCGGGAAGACCTCGGTGGTGGTGAAGCCCGCCTTGACCGCGGCCTTCTCGCTGTCGCTGCCGGGTACCGACGCCGCCTGCGCGGCGAAGGAGTCCACCCGGTTGCCGTGCGCGGCCGGGTCCAGGCGCCGCTCGGCGAAGGTGAAGACCGCGACGACCGAGGCCAGCAGGATGGTGCCCTGGAGGAAGAGCGCGGGACCGTCCACGGCGATGGCGCCCATCGCGGCGATGTGCGCCTTGGTCGAGCCGTACCCGCCGGCCGCGAGGCCGACCACCGCGGCGAAGGCCGAGGCCAGCGCGGCGAGGGTGAGGAAGACCTGCACGTAGTACCGGGACCTGCGGGGCACGAAGGCCTCCACGAGGATCCCGACGACCGCCGCGCCCACCACGATCAGCGTGGGAGCGAGCTGCGCGTACTCGATCGTCGGTGCCGGGATCCGGTCGGCCGGCGCGTCGGCCGCCAGTGTCCACAGGCTGTGGGCGGAAGTCAGTGCGCTCACTTCGCCTCCTCCCCGTTCTTGGCTTCGACGGCGACCTCGGGCTTCGGGTCCGTCTGCTTCACGTCCGACATGGTGTGCTCCACCGCCGGGTTGACGACGTCGGTGAGGACCTTCGGGTAGACGCCGAGCCCGATCAGCAGCGCAATCAGCGGGGCGACCACCAGCACTTCGCGCAGGCGCAGGTCCGGCATCGTGCGGACCTCCTCCTTCACGGGCCCGGTCATCGTGCGCTGGTAGAGCACCAGCGTGTAGAGCGCGGCCAGCACGATGCCGACGGTGGCGATGATCCCGACGACCGGGTAGCGGGCGTACGTGCCGACCAGGACGAGGAACTCGCTGACGAAGGGCGCGAGGCCGGGCAGCGAGAGGGTGGCCAGGCCGCCGATCAGGAAGGTCCCGGCGAGGACCGGGGCGACCTTCTGGACGCCGCCGTAGTCGGCGATGAGCCGCGAGCCGCGCCGCGAGATCAGGAAGCCGGCCACCAGCATGAGCGCCGCCGTCGACAGGCCGTGGTTGACCATGTAGAGGGTGGCGCCGGACTGGCCCTGGGAGGTCATCGCGAAGATGCCCAGGATGATGAAGCCGAAGTGCGAGATGGAGGCGTAGGCCACCAGCCGCTTGATGTCCCGCTGGCCGACGGCCACCAGCGCCCCGTAGACGATGCTGATCAGGGCCAGGACGAGGATCACCGGCGTGGCCCACTTGCTGGCGTCGGGGAAGAGTCCGAGACAGAAGCGGAGCATCGCGAAGGTGCCGACCTTGTCGACGACCGCGGTGATCAGCACGGCAACGGGGGCGGTGGCCTCGCCCATCGCGTTCGGCAGCCAGGTGTGCAGCGGCCACAGCGGGGCCTTCACCGCGAAGGCGAAGAAGAAGCCGAGGAACAGCAGCCGCTCGGTGTTGGTCGCCATGTCCAGGGTGCCCGCGGCGCGGGCGGCGGTGATCTCCTGGAGCGAGAAGTTCCCGGCGACCACGTACAGGCCGATGACGGCGGCCAGCATGATCAGGCCGCCGACCAGGTTGTAGAGGAGGAACTTGACCGCCGCGTAACTGCGTTGCGCGGCCGCGTTCTCCTCGCTGCCCGAGTGGGCCCGGTCCCCGAAGCCGCCGATGAGGAAGTACATCGGGATGAGCATGGCTTCGAAGAAGATGTAGAAGAGGAAGACGTCGGTGGCCTCGAAGGAGATGATCACCATCGCCTCGACCATCAGGATCAGGGCGAAGAAGCCCTGGGTCGGGCGCCAGCGCGAGGGCTTCCAGGTGGCGGAGCCGCTCACCGGCTCCGCCAGCGGGTCGGCGTCGTGCCAGCCGGCCGCGATCACGAAGGGGATCAGGAGCGCGGTGAGTCCGATGAGGACGACGCCGATCCCGTCCACGCCCAGCTCGTAGCGGACGCCGAAGTCGGCGATCCAGGGGCGGGATTCGGTGAGCTGGTAGCGGTCGCCACCGGGTTCGAAGCGGATGGCGATGAGCACGGCCAGGGCCAGTGTCGCCAGCGAGAAGAGCAGCGCGAGCCACTTGGCGGCGGTCCGGCGGGCGGCCGGGACGGCCGCCGTCAAGATCGCGCCGACCGCGGGCACCGCGGCCGTGGCCGTCAGAAGCGGGAAGTTCATGTCACACCGCCCTCATCAGCAGGGTCGCGGCGATGAGGATCGCCGTCCCCCCGAACATCGAGACCGCGTAGCTGCGGGCGTAGCCGTTCTGCAGCCTGCGCAGTCGGCCCGAGAGACCGCCGACCGAGGCGGCCGTCCCGTTGACCACCCCGTCGACCAGGCTGTGGTCGACGTACACGAGGGAGCGGGTCAGGTGCTCCCCGCCGCGCACCAGCACGACGTGGTTGAAGTCGTCCTGGTACAGGTCGCGGCGGGCCGCCCGGGTGAGGAGGGAGCCGCGCGGGGCGACGACCGGGACGGGCCGCTTGCCGTACATCGCCCACGCGATGCCGACGCCCGCGAGGAGCATCACCATGGTGGCCGCGGTGACCGTCGTGGCGCTGACCGGCGGGTTGCCGTGCGCGTAGCCGGTGACGGGCTCCAGCCACTTCAGGAAACGCTCGCCGATCTCGAAGAAGGCACCGGCGAAGACCGATCCGAAGGCGAGGATGACCATCGGGACGGTCATGGACTTCGGGGACTCGTGCGGGTGCGGCTCGTGGCCGTCGGCGGACGGCTGCCAGCGCTTCTCGCCGAAGAAGGTGAGGAGCATGACGCGGGTCATGTAGAAGGCGGTGATGCCGGCGCCCAGCAGGGTGACCCCGCCGAGGATCCAGCCCTCGGTGCCGCCCTTCGCGAACGCCGCCTCGATGATCATGTCCTTGGAGAAGAAGCCGGACAGGCCCGGGAAGCCGATGATCGCCAGGTAGCCGAGCCCGAAGGTGACGAAGGTGACCGGCATGTACTTCCTCAAGGCCCCGTACTTGCGCATGTCGACCTCGTCGTTCATCCCGTGCATCACGGAACCGGCGCCGAGGAAGAGGCCGGCCTTGAAGAAGCCGTGCGTCACCAGGTGCATGATCGCGAAGACGTAGCCGATCGGGCCGAGGCCCGCGGCGAGGATCATGTAGCCGATCTGCGACATCGTCGACCCCGCCAGGGCCTTCTTGATGTCGTCCTTCGCGCAACCGACGATCGCACCGAAGAGCAGCGTGACCGCTCCCACGACGGTGACCACCAACTGGGCGTCGGGGGCGGCGTTGAAGACCGCGGCGGAGCGGACGATCAAGTAGACGCCGGCGGTCACCATCGTGGCCGCGTGGATGAGGGCCGAGACCGGGGTCGGGCCCTCCATCGCGTCCCCGAGCCAGGACTGCAGCGGCACCTGAGCCGACTTGCCGCAGGCCGCGAGCAGCAGCATCAGGCCGATGGCGGTGAGCTTGCCCTCGGAGGCCTCCCCCACCGCGCTGAACACCGGCCCGAAGGCGAAGGTCCCGAAGGTGGTGAACATCAGCATGATCGCGATCGACAGGCCCATGTCGCCGACGCGGTTGACCAGGAACGCCTTCTTCGCGGCGGTGGCCGCGCTGGGCTTGTGCTGCCAGAAGCCGATCAGCAGGTACGAGGCGAGGCCCACGCCCTCCCAGCCGAAGTACAGCAGCAGGTAGTTGTCGGCGAGGACCAGCAGCAGCATGGCCGCGACGAACAGGTTCAGGTAGCCGAAGAAGCGGCGGCGGCGCTCGTCGTGCTCCATGTACCCGATCGAGTACACGTGAATGAGCGTGCCGACGCCCGAGATCAGCAGGACGAAGGTCATCGACAGCTGGTCCAGCTGGAAGGCCATGTCCGCCTGGAAGCCCTCGACGGGGATCCAGGTGTACAGCTTCTGGGTCAGCGTCCGGTCCTCGGCGCTGCGCCCCAGCATGTCGGCGAAGAGCGCGACGCCGATCCCGAAGGAGACGGCCGCGAGCAGGGTGCCGATCCAGTGGCCGGCCTTGTCGAGGCGCCGGCCGCCGCAGAGCAGCACCACCGCTCCGAGCAGCGGCGCCGCGATCAGCAGCGCAATCAGGTTCTCCACAGCGACCCCTTACAGCTTCATCAGGCTGGCGTCGTCGACCGAGGCCGAGTGGCGGGTACGGAACAGCGACACGATGATCGCCAGGCCGACCACGACCTCGGCGGCGGCGACGACCATCGTGAAGAAGGCGATGATCTGACCGTCGAGGTTGCCGTGCATCCGGGAGAACGCGACGAAGGCCAGGTTGCAGGCGTTGAGCATCAGCTCGATGCACATGAACAGCACGATCGCGTTCTTGCGGATCAGCACCCCGACGGCGCCGATCGTGAACAGCAGGGCCGCCAGGTACAGGTAGTTGACCGGATTCACTTCGAGGCCTCCTCACGGCCGAGGCGCTCCGCCGAACGCTGCTCCAGCGCCTTGAGGTCGTCGAGCGCCTCGCCGGAGACGTCGCGGACCTGGCCGCGATCGCGCAGCGTCCGGCTGACGGTGAGCTCGGACGGGGTGCCGTCCGGCAGCAGGCCGGGCACGTCCACCGCGTTGTGGCGGGCGTAGACCCCGGGCGCGGGCAGCGGCGGGAGCTGCACGCCCTCGCGTACGCGGCGCTCGGCCAGCTCGCGCTGGGTCGCGGCCCGTTCGGTGCGCTCGCGGTGGGTGAGCACCATCGCGCCGACGGCTGCGGTGATCAGCAGAGCGCCAGTGATCTCGAAGGCGAACACGTACTTGGTGAAGATCAGCTGGGCGAGGCCCTCGACGTGCCCGGCGGAGTTGATCCGGCCGAGCCCGTTGAAGTGGCCCAGCCCGGCGTGGCCGATGCCGGCGCACAGCAGGATGCCGAAGCCGAGGCCGCACAGGAGGGCCAGCCAGCGCTGCCCCTTGATGGTCTCCTTCAGGGAGTCGGCGGCGGTGACGCCGACGAGCATGACCACGAAGAGGAAGAGCATCATGATCGCGCCGGTGTAGACGATGACCTGGACGACGCCCAGGAAGTACGCCCCGTTGGCGAGGTAGAAGACCGCCAGGATGATCATCGTCCCGGCGAGGCTGAGTGCGCTGTGCACGGCCTTCTTCATCAGGATCGTGGCCAGCGCACCGATGACGGCGATGGTGCCGAGGACCCAGAACTGCACGGCCTCACCGGTGGAGGTGACGGTCGCGGCCATGGCGCTCATGCCCCCACCTCCGCGGTGTTCCCGTCGTCGGAGCCGGCCGGCTCCTCGCCCTTGGAGACCGCCACCTGCCGGACCGTGCCCGGGGCGGCGCCCGTCACCAGTCCGCGGTAGTAGTCCTGCTCGTCGGTACCGGGGAAGATCGAGTGCGGCGCCTCGACCATGCCCTCGGTGAGGCCGGCGAGCAGCTGCTCCTTGGTGTAGATGAGGGACTCGCGGCTGGCGTCGGCCAGTTCGAACTCGTTCGTCATGGTCAGCGCCCGGGTCGGGCACGCCTCGACGCACAGCCCGCACAGGATGCAGCGGGCGTAGTTGATCTGGTAGACCCGGCCGTACCGCTCACCCGGGGAGTAGCGCTCCTCCTCGGTGTTGTCCGCACCCTCCACGTAGATGGCGTCGGCGGGGCAGGCCCAGGCGCACAGCTCGCACCCGATGCACTTCTCCAGACCGTCGGGGTGCCGGTTGAGCTGGTGCCGTCCGTGGAAGCGCGGGGCGGTCGTCTTCTGCTGCTCCGGGTACTGCTCGGTGAGGCGCTTCTTGAACATGGCCTTGAAGGTCACGCCGAAGCCGGCCACCGGATTCTGCCACTTCTCGTCAGACATTCTCAGCACCCTCCTCTCGGTCACTGTCGGTGTTCGCGCCGCCACTGACGATCAGCTCCCGCTCACTGCGGGGCCGCCTGCGCGGTACGGGTGCCAGGTGCTGGCCGGGCTTGGGCGGTACGGGGAACCCGCCCGCCAGCGGATCGAAGGGCGCGGTGTCCCGGCCGGCGTCCGCGGCCGCCGCCTTCTCGCGCTTGTCGCGGAAGACGTCCGCGACGAAGGAGAGCAGCAGGATCGCCACGACGGCGCCGCCGACGTAGAGGGCGATGTCCGCCATCGCGTAGTTCTCGTTGCGCAGGGCCCGGACGGTGGCGACCATCATCAGCCAGACCACGGAGACCGGGATCAGGACCTTCCAGCCGAGCTTCATCAGCTGGTCGTAGCGCACGCGTGGCAGCGTGCCGCGCAGCCAAATGAAGAAGAAGAGGAGCAGCTGCACCTTGAGGACGAACCAGAGGAGCGGCCACCAGCCGTGGTTGGCGCCCTCCCAGAAGGTGCTGATCGGGTACGGGGCCCGCCAGCCGCCGAGGAACAGCGTGACCGAGACCGCCGAGACGGTGACCATGTTGACGTACTCGGCGAGCATGAACAGCGCGAACTTGATGGACGAGTATTCGGTGTTGAAACCGCCGACCAGGTCGCCCTCGGACTCCGGCATGTCGAAGGGGGCGCGGTTGGTCTCGCCGACCATCGTGACGACGTAGATGATGAAGGACACCGGCAGCAGCACGATGAACCAGCGGTCCTGCTGGGCCTCCACGATCGCCGAGGTCGACATCGACCCGGAGTAGAGGAAGACCGAGGCGAAGGCCGCACCCATCGCGATCTCGTAGGAGATCATCTGGGCGCAGGAGCGCAGGCCGCCGAGGAGCGGGTAGGTGGAGCCGGAGGACCAGCCGGCAAGGACGATGCCGTAGATGCCGACGGAGGCCACCGCGAGGATGTAGAGCATCGCGATGGGCAGGTCGGTCAGCTGCATCGAGGTGCGCTGCCCGAAGATGGAGACCTCGTTGCCGGCCGGTCCGAAGGGGATCACCGCGATGGCCATGAAGGCCGGGATCGCCGCGATGATCGGGGCCAGGACGTACACCACCTTGTCGGCCCGCTTGACGACGATGTCTTCCTTGAGCATCAGCTTCACGCCGTCGGCGAGCGACTGGAGCATGCCCCAGGGGCCGTGCCGGTTGGGGCCGATACGCAGCTGCATCCAGGCGACGACCTTGCGCTCCCACACGATGGAGAACAGCACCGTCACCATCAGGAAGGCGAAGCAGAACACCGCCTTGACGACGACGAGCCACCAGACGTCCCGTCCGAAGAGGGACAGGTCCTCGGCAGCGAGTTGAACGGTGTTCACGCGCCCACCTCCGCAGTGGTGTCGCCTGCGCCGGCCGGGGTCGCCGGGCCGATGCGTACGAGGGTGCCCGGGCGGGCTCCGGCGTCGGCGAGGACGCCGGAGCCGGTGGAGTTCAGCGGGAGCCAGACGACGCGGTCGGGCATCTCGGCGATCCGGAGCGGGAGTTCCACCGTGCCGGCGGGGCCGGTGACCGCGAGGACGTCGCCCTCCTTGACGCCCGTCTCGGTGGCCGTGGCGGCCGACAGCCGGGCTGCGGCCTCGTGCCGGGTACCGGCCAGGGCCTCGTCGCCCTCCTGGAGCAGGCCCCGGTCCAGCAGGAGCCGGTGACCGGCGAGGACCGCCTCGCCGACGCCCGGACGGGGCAGCGGCACCGGGTCGGTGGACTGCTCGGCGGCGAGCGCGCCCTCCCAGGGGCCGAGCCGCTCCAGTTCGCGGCGTACGGCGTGCACGTCGGGCAGGCCGATCGGCCGGTCGGCGGCGTCGGCCAGCATGTGCAGCACGCGGGCGTCGGCCGGGGCGAGCCGGCGGGTCATCTGGTCGGGCTTGAGCGCGGCCTCGAAGGGCCGGACGCGCCCTTCCCAGTTGATGAACGCGCCCGCCTTCTCGGCGACCGCGGCGACCGGCAGGACCACGTCCGCGTGATCGGTGACCTCGCCGGGCCGCAGTTCCAGGGAGACCACGAAGGCCTCCTTGAGGGCGGTCCGCGCGCGGGCCGGGTCCGGCAGGTCGGTGACCTCCACACCCGCGACCAGCAACGCGGACAGTTCCCGGGTGGCCGCCGCCTCGACGATCTGGCCGGTGTCGCGGCCGTAGCGGTGCGGGAGTTCGTCCAGGCCCCAGGCGGTGGCGACCTCGTCGCGGGCCCGCGGGTCGGTGGCCGGACGGCCGCCCGGCAGCAGGGACGGCAGGGCGCCGGCCTCGACGGCGGCCCGCTCCCCGGCCCGGCGCGGGATCCACACGAGCTTCGCCCCGGTGGCGGCGGCCGCCCGTACGGCGGCGGTCAGCGCACCGGGCACACCGGCGAGGCGCTCTCCGACGACGATGACGGCGCCCGGTGCGCGCAGCGCCTCGGCGGCCTCCGCGCCGCCCGCCTCCAGGCCGGTCCGTGAGGACAGCGCGTCGAGCCAGTCGGGCTCGGTGCCGGGAGCGGCCGCCAGGAGGGTGCCGCCGGCCTTCTGAAGTCCGCGGGTGGCGAAGGGGGCCAGGGCGAAGGTCCGCTGCTTGGACCTGCGGTGGGCCTTGCGCAGCCGCAGGAAGACCCCGGGGGCCTCCTCCTCGGCCTCGATGCCGGCGAGCAGCACCGCGGGCGCCGCCTCCAGCGAGGTGTAGGTGACGCCGTCGCCGTCGAGGTCCTTGCCGGTGCCGGCGACGGTGGCGGCCAGGAAGTCGGCCTCCTCCGCGCTGTGCACGCGGGCCCGGAAGTCGATGTCGTTGGTGTCGAGCACGACCCGGGCGAACTTGGCGTAGGCGTAGGCGTCCTCGACGGTGAGCCGGCCGCCGGTGAGCACTCCGGCCCGGCCGCGTGCGGCGGCGAGCCCGTTCGCGGCGGCCTCCAGGGCCTCGGGCCAGCTCGCCGGTTCCAGGACCCCGGCGGCGCTGCGCACCAGCGGGGTGGTCAGACGGTCCGGGCGCTGCGCGTAGCGGAACCCGAAACGGCCCTTGTCGCAGACCCATTCCTCGTTGACCTCGGGGTCTTCCGCGGCGAGGCGCCGCAGCACCTTGCCGCGCCGGTGGTCGGTACGGGTCGCGCAGCCGCCCGCGCAGTGCTCGCACACGCTCGGGGAGGAGACGAGGTCGAAGGGGCGGGAGCGGAACCGGTACGCGGCCGAGGTGAGGGCGCCGACCGGGCAGATCTGGATGGTGTTGCCGGAGAAGTACGACTCGAAGGGATCGCCCTCGCCGATGCCGACCTGCTGGAGTGCGCCGCGCTCCAGGAGCTCGATCATCGGGTCGCCTGCGATCTCGTTGGAGAAGCGGGTGCAGCGGGCGCACAGGACGCACCGCTCCCGGTCGAGCAGGACCTGCGGGGAGATCGGGACGGGCTTCTCGTAGGTCCGCTTCCTGCCCTCGAAGCGGGACTCGGCGTTGCCGTGCGACATCGCCTGGTTCTGCAGCGGGCACTCGCCGCCCTTGTCGCAGACGGGGCAGTCCAGCGGGTGGTTGATGAGCAGCAGCTCCATCACCCCGCGCTGGGCCTTGTCGGCGACCTCGGAGGTCAGCTGGGTCCTGACGACCATGCCGTCGGTGCAGGTGATGGTGCAGGAGGCCATCGGCTTGCGCTGGCCCTCGACTTCGACGATGCACTGGCGGCAGGCGCCGGCGGGGGGAAGGAGGGGGTGGTCGCAGAACCGGGGGATCTCGATGCCGAGTTGTTCGGCGGCGCGGATGACGAGGGTGCCCTTGGGCACCGAGAGCTCGGCTCCGTCGATGGTCAGCGAGACCAGGTCCTCCGGCGGGACGGCGGGTTCCCCTCCGGAGGCGGCCGTAGTGGTGACGGTCATGCGTTCACCTCCGTGTCGGCCCAGAGGGTCGACTTCCTGGGGTCGAAGGGGCAGCCCTTGCCCGTGATGTGCTGCTCGTACTCCTCGCGGAAGTACTTCAGCGAGGAGAAGATCGGGCTGGCCGCGCCGTCACCGAGCGCGCAGAAGGACTTGCCGTTGATGTTGTCGGCGATGTCGTTCAGCTTGTCGAGGTCGGACATGACGCCCTTGCCGGCCTCGATGTCGCGGAGCAGCTGGACCAGCCAGTACGTGCCTTCGCGGCAGGGAGTGCACTTGCCGCAGGACTCGTGCGCGTAGAACTCGGTCCACCGGGTGACGGCCCGCACCACGCAGGTGGTCTCGTCGAAGCACTGGAGGGCCTTGGTGCCGAGCATCGACCCGGCGGCGCCGACGCCCTCGTAGTCCAGGGGGACGTCGAGGTGCTCGTCGGTGAACATCGGGGTGGAGGATCCGCCCGGGGTCCAGAACTTCAGCCGGTGCCCGGGCCGCATGCCGCCGCTCATGTCGAGGAGCTGGCGCAGGGTGATGCCGAGCGGGGCCTCGTACTGGCCGGGTCCGGCGACGTGCCCGGAGAGCGAGTACAGGGTGAAGCCGGGGGACTTCTCCGTCCCCATCGCCTTGAACCAGTCCTTGCCCCGGTTCAGGATCGCGGGAACCGAGGCGATGGACTCGACGTTGTTGACGACAGTGGGGCACGCGTAGAGCCCCTCGACGGCGGGGAAGGGGGGTCGCAGCCGGGGCTGGCCGCGCCGGCCTTCGAGGGAGTCGAGCAGTGCCGTCTCCTCGCCGCAGATGTACGCGCCCGCGCCCGCGTGCACCGTGATGTCGAGGTCGAGCCCGCTGCCGAGGATGTTCCTGCCGAGGTATCCGGACGCGTACGCCTCGCGCACCGCCTCGTGCAGGCGCCGCAGGACCGGTACGACCTCGCCGCGCAGGTAGATGAAGGCGTGCTGGGAGCGGATCGCGTAGCAGGCGATGATCATTCCCTCGATGAGGGAGTGCGGGTTGGCGAAGAGGAGGGGGATGTCCTTGCAGGTTCCCGGCTCCGACTCGTCCGCGTTGACCACGAGGTAGTGCGGCTTTCCGTCGCCCTGCGGGATGAACTGCCACTTCATCCCGGTGGGGAAGCCGGCTCCGCCGCGTCCGCGCAGGCCCGAGTCCTTCACGTAGGCGATGAGGTCGTCCGGGGTCATCGCGAGGGCCTTGCGCAGGCCCTCGTAGCCCTCGTGGCGCCGGTAGGTCGCCAGCGTCCACGATTCGGGTTCGTCCCAGAAGGCCGACAGGACGGGCGCGAGGAGCTTCTCCGGGCTGGTCCCTCCCCCGGCCTCCGGCCGGGAGGTACCCCCGTTGCTCAGTTCAGAGGACACGGACATCACTCCCCTCCCTCGGTGGTGCTCTCGCCGCGCGGGTGGACGATCGGGGGGTGCGGGGGCTCGCCGCGGGCGATGCGCAGCCCGATCAGGGAGGCGGGGCCGGCCCCGCCGGTGGCCTCGACCGCGCCCGCGCGCTCGTCCGGGAAGCCGGCCAGGATCCGGGCCGTCTCCTTGTAGGTGCACAGGGGTGCGCCCCGGGTCGGCGAGACCTCGCGGCCGGCCAGCAGGTCGTCGACCATGGCCTTGGCGGACTCGGGGGTCTGGTTGTCGAAGAACTCCCAGTTGACCATCACCACGGGGGCGTAGTCGCAGGCGGCG
Source organism: Streptomyces sp. NPDC058880 (assembly GCF_042742535.1). Lineage (NCBI taxonomy): Bacteria > Bacillati > Actinomycetota > Actinomycetes > Kitasatosporales > Streptomycetaceae > Streptomyces > Streptomyces sp. NPDC058880. The sequence goes on along the minus strand of NZ_JBHYMC010000010.1, from coordinate 122,052 downwards.
TTGCACTCGATGTGTTCGAGGGTGATCCTGCCGTCGGCGGTGGTCTCGTTGTTGCCGACCCCGAGGTGCTCCTTGAGCTCCTCGAAGATGGCGTCGCCGCCCATGACCGCGCACAGGGTGTTGGTGCAGACGCCGACCTGGTAGTCGCCCGAGGGCTTGCGCCGGTACATCGTGTAGAAGGTGGCGACGGCGGTCACCTCGGCCGTGGTCAGGCCGAGCATCTCGGCGCAGAAGCGCACCCCGGTCCGGGAGACGTGGCCCTCCTGCGACTGGCACAGGTGCAGCAGCGGGAGGAGCGCGGAGCGGCTGTCCGGGTAGCGGGCGATGACCTCCTTCGCGTCCGCTTCGAGGCGGGTCCGTACCTCCGCCGGGAAGTCGGGGGCGGGCAGCTGGGGCATGCCCAGCGCGACCCCTTGGTTCTGAGGACTGGCGGTCATCGGTCGACGCCTCCCATCACGGGGTCGATGGAGGCGACGGCGACGATGACGTCGGCGACCTGGCCGCCCTCGCACATCGCGGCCATGGCCTGCAGGTTGGTGAAGGACGGATCGCGGAAGTGGACCCGGTAGGGGCGGGTCCCGCCGTCGGAGACGACGTGGACGCCCAGCTCGCCCTTGGGGGACTCGACGGCGGCGTAGGCCTGTCCGGCCGGCACCCGGAAGCCCTCGGTCACCAGCTTGAAGTGGTGGATGAGGGCCTCCATGGAGGTGCCCATGATGTTCCTGATGTGGTCGAGCGAGTTGCCGAGCCCGTCGGGGCCCATGGCCAGCTGCGCCGGCCAGGCGATCTTCTTGTCGGCGACCATCACCGGTCCGGGCTCCAGCCGCTCCAGGCACTGCTCGATGATCCGCAGCGACTGGCGCATCTCCTCCAGCCGGATCAGGAAGCGCCCGTAGGAGTCGCAGGTCTCGGTGGTCGGCACGTCGAACTCGTAGGTCTCGTAGCCGCAGTACGGGTCCGACTTGCGCAGGTCGTGCGGCAGGCCGGCGGAGCGCAGGATCGGGCCGGTGGCGCCCAGGGCCATGCAGCCGGAGAGGTCGAGGTAGCCGACGTCCTGCATGCGGGCCTTGAAGATGGGATTGCCGGTGGCGAGTTTGTCGTACTCCGGCAGGTTCTTCTTCATGGTCTTCACGAACTCGCGCAGCTGGTCGACGGCGCCCGGCGGGAGGTCCTGCGCGAGGCCGCCGGGGCGGATGAACGCGTGGTTCATCCGCAGTCCGGTGATCAGCTCGTAGAGGTCGAGGATCAGCTCGCGGTCGCGGAAGCCGTAGATCATGATCGTGGTCGCGCCCAGCTCCATGCCGCCGGTGGCGATGCACACCAGGTGGGAGGAGAGCCGGTTGAGCTCCATCAGCAGGACGCGGACGACGGTGGCGCGGTCCGGGATCTGGTCGGTGATGCCGAGCAGTCGCTCGACGCCGAGGCAGTACGCCGTCTCGTTGAAGAACGGCGTCAGGTAGTCCATGCGCGTGACGAAGGTGGTGCCCTGTGTCCAGTTGCGGAATTCGAGGTTCTTCTCGATTCCGGTGTGGAGGTAGCCGATGCCGCAGCGGGCCTCGGTGACGGTCTCGCCGTCGATCTCCAGGATCAGGCGGAGCACACCGTGGGTGGAGGGGTGCTGCGGACCCATGTTGACGACGATCCGCTCGTCGTCGGCCCTGGCCGCCGACTGGACGATCTCGTCCCAGTCGCCGCCGGTGACGGTGTAGACGGTTCCCTCGGTCGTCTCGCGAGCGGAGGAGTGGTTGGACGTGGACATCAGCTGTACGACCTCCGCTGGTCGGGAGCCGGGATCTGGGCGCCCTTGTACTCGACGGGGATGCCGCCGAGCGGGTAGTCCTTGCGCTGCGGGAACCCCTGCCAGTCGTCCGGCATCATGATCCGGGTGAGGGCCGGGTGCCCGTCGAAGACCAGGCCGAAGAAGTCGTACGCCTCGCGCTCGTGCCAGTCGTTGGTCGGATAGACGGAGACGAGCGAGGGGACGTGCGGGTCGCTGTCGGGGACGGACACCTCCAGCCGCAGGATCCGGCCGTGGGTGAGCGAGCGCAGGTGGTAGACGGCGTGCAGCTCGCGGCCCTTGTCCCCGGGGTAGTGGACTCCGGAGACCCCGGTGCAGAGCTCGAAGCGCAGGGCGGGGTCGTCGCGCAGGGTGCGTGCGACGCGCGCGAGGTGCTCCCGGGCGATGTGGAAGGTGAGCTCGCCCCGGTCGACCACGGTCTTCTCGATGGCGTTCTCCGGTACCAGGTCCTGCTCCTCCAGGGCGCCTTCGAGCTCGTCGGCCACCTCGTCGAAGTACGAGCCGTACGGGCGGGAGGACGCGCCGGGCAGGGCCACGGTGCGGACCAGGCCGCCGTAGCCGCTGGTGTCACCGCCGTTCGCCGCGCCGAACATGCCCGTGCGGACGCCGATGACCTCGGGGCCCTGGGCGCGCGGCGCGGGCAGGCCGCCGCCCGCGTCGGTCGCGGCGGCGTCGTTGCCGTGGTCGGGCTCTTGGGTCTCGCTCACCGGAGCAGCCCCTTCATCTCAATGGTGGGGAGGGCCTTGAGGGCCGCCGCCTCCGCCTCGCGGGCCGCTTCCTCCCGGTTCACGCCGAGCTTTCCGCCCTGGATCTTCTGGTGGAGCTTGAGGATCGCGTCCATCAGCATCTCGGGGCGGGGCGGGCAGCCGGGGAGGTAGATGTCCACCGGGACGATGTGGTCGACGCCCTGGACGATCGCGTAGTTATTGAACATTCCGCCTGAAGATGCACAAACCCCCATGGAGATCACCCATTTGGGAGCGGGCATCTGGTCGTACACCTGGCGCAGCACCGGCGCCATCTTCTGGCTGACCCGTCCGGCGACGATCATCAGGTCGGCCTGGCGCGGGGAGCCGCGGAAGACCTCCATGCCGAAGCGGGCCAGGTCGTACCGGCCCGCTCCGGTCGTCATCATCTCGATGGCGCAGCAGGCGAGGCCGAACGTCGCCGGAAAGACGGACGACTTGCGCACCCATCCCGCGGCCTGTTCGACGGTGGTCAGCAGGAAGCCGCTCGGCAGCTTCTCTTCCAGTCCCATGGGAATTCAGCCCCTCAGTCCCATTCCAGGCCGCCGCGGCGCCAGACGTAGGCGTAGGCGACGAAGACGGTGAGCACGAAGAGCAGCATCTCGACGAGCCCGAAGATCCCCAGGGAGTCGAAGGTGACGGCCCAGGGGTAGAGGAAGACAACCTCGATGTCGAAGACGATGAAGAGCATCGCCGTCAGGTAGTACTTGATGGGGAAGCGACCGCCACCGGCCGGCATCGGCGTCGGCTCGATGCCGCATTCATAGGCGTCGAGCTTCGCCCGGTTGTACCTTTTTGGACCGATCAGCGTGGCCATGACCACGGAGAAGATCGCAAACCCTGCGCCGAGGGCGCCGAGCACGAGGATGGGCGCGTACGCATTCACGCTCCTCGCTCCTTCCAGTCGTCCTGGACCGTTGGACCGCGGCCGGCCGGGCCCCTCCCAGCGGTAGCGGGGGGCGTGCCCCGCCTCGCGAAGATCGTGCACATGTGAGGCAGTTCACAAGCCGGACTGGTGCGCATCTTATGCCCGCTCCTCTGTGATCTGCGACACGGGGAACACCACCGAGTTTGTGATCTCCACCACCTGACGAACGATCATGAAGTCCGATGAGTGGTGATCTTCATACTCGAAGCAGCCGCATGATCACCAATAGTGACATTCAAGCCCGTTGTTGCAGGTGGAGGGCGCATCGCCCTACCAAACGATTCCGCCTGCAAGCAAATTGGCCCCAGCGCCCGGGCAGTGATATGGAGATCCGCGTCGCCCGGTCGGGGGGCCTACGTGTACAGAGGTGGACGCGGGGCATACGAGGGTGCGACGGGGCGCCGAGTGCGTGCATCCGTTCACGAGCCCTCCGCGGCGGCGGGCGCCCGGCCTCACAGGAAGGTCACGGGCCGGCCGCGGTGTCCACGCGACGTGATCCTCCTGTGACCTGCGCCACTCCGAATCGGACGTTCCGAAAGCGGGCTTGGCCATCTGTGCGGAGGGATGGTAGTCCGGGGATCATTTCGGACTTAATTCTGAAACCCCATGATCACAGCCCTGTGAGGGCGTGTCCGTTTCGCCCGTTACGGCGTCAATAAGAAGCCAGGCGCGCCCGGTTCGCGCCCTTCGCGCGCAACTGTGGCGCACCCCACGTTTCTTGAAGGGAACCCTGACGCCCTGATAGCGGTTGTTCTCATGTCCCACACCGCTCACATACCCAGCCACCGGAAGCCCCGCCGCAGCGCCTCGAAGCTCGCGGTCCGCGCCGGAGTTGCCGGTGGCGTTCTCAGCACCCTGGCCATGGCCGGCACCGCGAGCGCATCCCCGTCCGAGCCTGTGGCCGAGACGACGCTCGAAATGCCGGTCCTGGACCTGGACCTGGCCGCCGAGGTCTCCTCCGCGGTCGCTACGGCCGCCGAGAACACCCGTCTGGCCGCCGTGGAAGACGAACTGACCGCTCAGGAGGAGAGCGCCCGCACCGGCGCCGCCGCCGAGGCGAAGCAGGCCAAGGAAGCGGCCCTGAAGGCCGCCGAGAAGAAGGCGAAGGAGGAGGCGGACCGCAAGGCCGAGGCCGAGCGCGCCACCCGCGACTCCGAGCGCACCTCGCTGAAGACCACCTCCGCCCCGGCGAAGGCCCCGCAGGGCACCGGCACCGTGACGGCCCCGGCGACCGGCTCCGCCGCTGCCATCGTCAACTTCGCCCGCGCGCAGGTCGGCAAGGCCTACGTGATGGGCGGGACCGGCCCGTCCTCGTTCGACTGCTCCGGCCTCGTCCAGGCCGCCTACCGCCAGGCCGGCATCTCCCTGCCGCGCATGTCCCAGGCGCAGTCCACGGCCGGCAGGTCCGTCTCCCTGAGCGCCCTTCAGCCGGGCGACATCCTGTACTGGGGCCCCAAGGGCAGCGCGTACCACGTCGCCGTCTACGTCGGCGGTGGCAAGTTCGTCGGCGCGCAGAACCCCAGCACGGGCATCGTCGAGCGCAGCCTGAGCTACGACAAGCCGACGGGCGCCGTCCGCGTCCTCTGAGCCGCCCCTGAGCCCCGCTCAGGTCCCGGCAGCAGACACGGCCGGAGGGCCGGTACTCCCCCGCTCGGGGGTGGAGTACCGGCCCTCCGGCCGTTGTCGTGGGCGCCGGTACGCGGCGTTCCGGTCCCTGCGAAGATGGCGGGGCAGGCCCCGAGCGTCAGACCCTGGAGGTGGTGGTCCCGTGGGCACACAGCCGTACGAGCACCACGAGGCCGGCGACCCCACCGCGGTCCGGGCCGCCCTCGGCCTCGGGCTCCTCGCCGTCGGGGGCTGGCTGCTGAACACCACCCGCCCCTGGCAGAAACCGGGGCACGCCCTGCTCCTCGCGACCGGCTGGACCGTCTCGGGCACCCTGCTGGTGTGCGGCCTGGTCCTGCTGGCCCGGTGCGTGCGCGGCGTGCACGGCGGCCCCGACCGGGAAGACCGGGGTACCGGCGACCGCCGTCCCTCATGAGCACCCTCCACCGGCCTCAGGCCTTCGGGGCCGCCTTGGTTCCACCGGGGCAGCCATCAGACGGGACGTTTCCTACCGCCGGTAGTGCGTTTGGGGTATGAGTCGTCACGTGGCGCCCCAGGCCGTCGACCGGCGCGGCCAGGATCAGCAACATCGAGGCCGGACGCCTCGGCATCAGCGAGGAGCGCATTCGCAGGGCTCACGGGCGGGCCCTCGCCTGTCTCGTCGCCGCGAATCGGTACGAGCACATCGACGTCGAGTTCGATCCACTACTCAAAGACGGCTGCACCCTGGTCTGCGACCGCTACCTCGCGTCGAGCCTCGTACTCCAGCGGCTCGACGGCGTACCCGAGCCGTTCGTGCTCGCGCTGAACCGACACGTCCTCCTGCCCGATCTCGCCGTGATACTCACCGCGGACCCTGAGAGCATCGCGGCCCGCATCGCCAAGCGCGGGAAGCGCCACCGCTTCCACGACGACCCCAACGGTCCGGCACGCGAGGTCGAGCTCTACCGCGAGGCAGCACAGACCTTGATGGCCCTCGGCGTCGAGGTGCTCGTGCTCGACACCACCGACGCCACCCCTACGGACGTAGCAAAGCGAATCGCCGACGCCGTAGCCCCGCCCAGGGGTAGCGTCGACAGTCCCAACCGGCCCGTCGACCCCACGGTGAGCACATGAACGCGGCAACACCTGCAACCCCCGTGATCGACACGCACGTAATCCTGCGCAGCGGCGACAAGGTGCTGCTGTCGCAGCGCGGGGGCCCGTACGGCTACGGACGGTGGCACGCCCCCTCGGGCAAGCTCGACGCCGACGAGCCGTTGACCGTTGGCGCGGCGCGAGAGCTGCGCGAAGAGACCGGCGTCGAGGTCGACCCCGCACACCTGCGCCTCGTGCACGTCGTCCACCACAAACAGAACCCCGAGGTCGAGCGTATCGGCCTGTTCTTCGAGGCCACGGAGTGGGACGGCGAGCCGGTGAACCGCGAGCCCGAGAAGTGCCTCGATCTGCGCTGGTGGTCCGTGCACGAGCTGCCCGAAGACATCATCGAGTACCCCGCCGCCGGCCTGCTCGGCTACCTGCGAGGCGACGACCAGGCACTCACCGAACACGGCTGGTAGACCCGGAACGCACTCCGCCCGCCGAGCGCAGAACACGCTTGGCGGGCGGAGGGACGTCTACGGCGGCAAGGGACTAGGGCCGAGGGCCCCACCGGCACACCCTCGCGCGAACCGGGGTTGCCGGTTGAATGATCACGAACGCGGGGCCACCTTCGAGAGGCCGTTGATGACGCGGTCCATGGCGTCGCCGCCCGTCGGGTCGGTCAGGTTCGCCAGCATCTTCAGGGTGAACCTCATCAGCACCGGGTGGGTCAGGCCGCGCTGCGTGGCGACCTTCATGACCTTCGGGTTGCCGATCAGCTTCACGAAGGCGCGGCCCAGCGAGTAGTAGCCGCCGTAGGTCTCCTTGAGCACCTTCGGGTAGTTGTGCAGCGCCAGCTCGCGCTGCGCCGGGGTGGAGCGCGCCTGCGCCTGCACGATCACGTCGGCCGCGATCCGGCCCGACTCCATCGCGTAGGCGATGCCCTCGCCGTTGAACGGGTTGACCAGGCCGCCGGCGTCCCCGACCAGCAGCAGGCCCTTGGTGTAGTGCGGCTGCCGGTTGAAGGCCATCGGCAGGGCCGCGCCGCGGATCGGCTGCGTCATGTTGTCCGGGGTGTAGCCCCAGTCCTCCGGCATCGAGGCGCACCAGGCCTTGAGGACCTCGCGCCAGTCCAGCTCCTTGAAGGCGGAGGAGGAGTTGAGGATGCCGAGGCCGACGTTGGACGTGCCGTCGCCCATGCCGAAGATCCAGCCGTAGCCGGGCAGCAGCCGGTCCTGCGGGCCGCGCCGGTCCCACAGCTCCAGCCAGGACTCCAGGTAGTCGTCGTCGTGCCGCGGCGAGGTGAAGTACGTGCGCACCGCGACGCCCATCGGACGGTCCTCGCGCCGGTGCAGGCCCATGGCCAGGGACAGCCGGGAGGAGTTGCCGTCGGCGGCGACGACCAGCGGTGCATGGAAGGTGACCGGGGTCTTCTCCTCGCCCAGCTTCGCCTGCACGCCGGTGATGCGGCCGGTGCGGGCGTCGCGGACGGGCTCGCCGACGTTGCAGCGCTCGTACAGCCGGGCGCCGGCCTTCTGGGCCTGGCGGGCCAGGGTCTCGTCGAAGTCGTCGCGCTTGCGGACGAGTCCGTAGTCCGGGTAGGAGGCCAGTTCCGGCCAGTCCAGCTGGAGCCGCTGTCCGCCGCCGATGATCCGCAGGCCCTTGTTGCGGAGCCAGCCGGCCTCCTCGGAGATGTCGATGCCCATCGCCACCAGCTGCTTGGTGGCGCGCGGCGTCAGTCCGTCGCCGCAGACCTTCTCGCGGGGGAACGCCGTCTTCTCCAGGAGCAGGACGTCCAATCCGGCCTTGGCGAGGTAGTAGGCGGTGGTCGAGCCGGCGGGCCCGGCCCCGACGACGATCACGTCCGCGGAGTGTTCGGAGAGGAGCTCGGTCACTGCGGGGTCTCCCGAAGGCTCGATAAAGGGTGCCAGGCGGCACCGGACATGTGCAGTCTATGCAGCGAGAGAGACCGCGATCCGAAGGGCTGCCCCGATGACGACTTCGCCGACCCGGCCCCCGCTCCCCGCGGTAGGGCTGCGCGTGCCCACCGACGAGGACGCCCACGCCTGGCACCGCGTCTTCAACGACGCCGATGTCATGGAGTTCCTGGGCGGTCCCGCCGAGTGGTCCGAGTACGAGGAGTTCACCGCGCGCCAGCGGCTGCACGACGCACAGCTCGGCCTCTGCCTGTGGACGCTGCTGGACGGCGACGGCGAGGTGATCGGCTTCACCGGGGCGCAACCGTGGCCGGCGGACAAGCCGTGGGGGCCGGTCGGGGAGATCGAGATCGGCTGGCGGCTCGGGCGAGCGGCCTGGGGACGCGGCTACGCGTACGCCGCGGCGCTCGCCACCCTGGAGCGGGTCCGCGAGACCGGGATCGAGCGGGTGGTGGCGATGATCCACGCTGGCAACGCCCGCTCCGTGGCGGTGGCGGAGCGGCTGGGCATGGCCCTGGCCGAGGAGTTCACGACGCCGGGCGGGAGCCCGGCCCGCCGCTACGCCCTGGACCTGCGGGAGCTGCCGCCGCCCCGGTGAGCGTCCCGGCAGCGGGCAGGGGGGTCAGAAGACGGACAGGCCCGTCAGCGTCGTGAAGCGGTCCAGCGCGGCGACGCCCGCGACCGAGTTGCCCCGGGCGTCGAGCCCCGGGCTCCACACGGCGAGGGTGCACTGCCCCGGGACGACGGCGACGATCCCGCCGCCCACCCCGCTCTTGCCGGGCAGCCCGACGCGGTAGGCGAACTCGCCCGCCGCGTCGTAGGTCCCGCAGGTCATCATCACCGCGTTGACCTGCTTGGCCTCGCTGCGCGTCAGCAGCCGCGAGCCGTCCGCGCGCAGTCCGTGCCGGGCCAGGAAGCGTCCGGCACGGGCGAGGTCGGCGCAGCTCATCTCGATGGAGCACTGCCAGAAGTAGTGTTCCAGCAGGGCCGGCACCGGGTTGTCGATGTTCCCGTACGAGGCCATGAAGTGGGCGAGGGCCGCGTTGCGGTCCCCGTGTCCCTGCTCGGAGGCGGCGACCTCGGCATCGAAGCCTATGTCCGGGTTCTGGCTCTCCTGCCGCAGGAACTCCAGCACCTCGCTGCTCGCGTCGCCCGTCAGTGTCTGGAGCCGGTCGGTGACCACGAGGGCGCCGGCGTTGATGAACGGGTTGCGCGGAATGCCGTTTTCGTACTCCAGCTGCACGAGCGAGTTGAACGGGTTGCCCGAGGGCTCCCGGCCGACCCGCTCCCACAGGCTGTCGCCGCCCTCGGCCAGGGCCAGGGCGAGCGCGAACACCTTGGTGATCGACTGGGCGGAGAAGGGCACCTGCCAGTCCCCCACCCCGAAGACGTTGCCGTCGAGGTCGGCGACGGCCATCCCGAACTGGCACGGTTCCACGGCGGCGAGCGCCGGGATGTACTCGGCGGGCGTGCCGCTGCCCAGCAGCGGGGCGACCTCGGCGGCGATCCGCTCCAGCAGGGACTCGTAGTCGGGGGACTCTGCGTCGGACACGGCGTCAGACCTTGATGCCCCGGTGCAGTGCGACGATGCCGCCGCTGAGGTTGCGCCAGGCGACCTTGGACCAGCCGGCCTTCTGCAGCAGGGCGGCCAGCGCCGGCTGGTCCGGCCAGGCGCGGATGGACTCGGCGAGGTAGACGTACGCGTCGGGGTCGGACGACACCGCGCGGGCGACGGGCGGCAGCGCCCGCATCAGGTACTCGGTGTAGACCGTCCGGAAGGGCGCCCAGGTGGGCTGCGAGAACTCGCAGATCACGACCTGCCCGCCCGGCTTGGTCACCCGGTACAGCTCGCGCAGCGCCGCGTCGGTGTCCTGGACGTTGCGCAGGCCGAAGGAGATCGTCACGGTGTCGAAGACGTCGTCCTTGAACGGCAGCTTCGTCGCGTCGCCGGCGGTCAGCGGAAGCCAGGCGTTCCGCTTCTTGCCCTCCATGAGCATGCCGAGGGAGAAGTCGCACGGGACGACGTACGCGCCGGTCGCCGCGAAGGGCAGCGAGGAGGTCGCCGTACCGGCCGCCAGGTCGAGGACCTTCTGCCCGGGGCGCGCGGCGACGGCCTTGGCGACCTCCTTGCGCCACACCCGGTCCTGGCCGAGGGAGAGGACGTCGTTGGTCAGGTCGTAGTTCGCCGCGACCCTGTCGAACATGGAGGCGACTTCGTGCGGCTGCTTGTCCAGGGAGGCCCTTGTCACTGGCGTTCGCCCCTCGTGTTGCGATGCGGATCGGCGGGTACCGCCCCATCCTCTCAGGCCGCCCGGGCCCGGACGGCGCGGGCTCCGCCGTAGCGCGCCGCCGTAGCGCGCCGCCGCGGCGCCGTAGCCGCGCCGTGCCGCGCCGTACCCGTGCCGTACCCGACCGTAGAACTGTTCCGAAGGACAGTTACGCTGCTACGTCGCACACGCGTTGACTGCCAGGGTGCGGCCCGGTGAGGGTCACCCACCGGATCAGCACCCCAACCGTGGGCGGGTCCGGCAGCGGCCGCCGCGAACAGGAAGCTTCACGATGCCGGCAGGCCATTCCACCGGTCGTTCCCGCCGTGACGGCCCGCGCGCCAGGCGCCGGGCCGCACGACGCAGGCGGCTGCGGCGTACGATCCTCCTCGGCTCCGCGGCGCTGGTCGCCGTCTCGGCGACCGCCTACGCGCTGGTGCCCGAGGACGAGACCAGCACGGACGCCAAGGGCCGCGCCGCGGCCCGGCCCGACGAACCGGGCGCAGGAGACACCGACGCCGCGGGGAACCCGCTCCCGCAGGGCGGCGCGAAGTCCCCCGAGGCCGAGCCGTCCCCCGCCGCCTCGGCACAGCAGTCCGCCTCGCCGCAGCCGTCCACCGACGCCCCGGCGACGCCCGGCAAGCCCGGCGCCTTCGCCGGGTCGTCCGCCTCCGGCGGTGTCCAGGGCAAGGGGACGGCACGGCGCTGGCGGCTGGAGGTCGAGGAGGGCAGCGGGGTCGATCCGGAGGCGGCCGCCCGTTCCGTCGAGGCGATACTCGGCGATCCGCGCGGCTGGACCAAGGACCCGCGGTACGGCTTCCAGCTCGTGGGAGCGGGCCAGCCGGTGGACTTCACCGTCAAGATCGCGTCGCCCAGGACCACCGACATGCTGTGCGACGTGGTCACCCCGGAGCTGATCGGCGAGACCAACTGCCGGGTCGGCCACACCGTGGTGGTGAACCTCAAGCGCTGGAAGGAGGGTTCGCCCCAGTTCAGCGGCACCGTGGAGGAGTACCGGGCGCTGATCGTCAACCACGAGGTCGGGCACGAGATCGGCCGCGGCCACGAGGGCTGCCCGGGCCCCGGAAAGCCCGCGCCGGCGATGATGCAGCAGATCAAGGGCCTCGGCGGCTGCAAGTCCAATGCCTGGCCGTTCGACGCGGAGGGAACCTACCTGTCCGGTCCACCCGTCCTCTAGGAAAAGGCCGCCCTCCGTACGGGGCCGGCCGGGGGGCATCGAGGAGTGGGAACCGTGCGCGTCGTCAGCTTCAGCGTCCCTGCGTGGTTCCCCTCGTACGAGGAGCCGGACGGGCCGCCGGCGCAGCACGAGGGCCGTCCCTGCGAAGCCCTGCTGACCGAGCAGGAGTCCGCGGTGTTCCTGTGCCTGGCCACCGGCGCCTCCAACCGGGAACTCGCCGGAGAACTCCAACTGTCCGTCAGCACGGTCAAGTTCCACGTCGTGAACATACGCGCCAAGCTCGGCGGGATCAGCCGCCTCCAGGCCTGCCTGCTGGCCGCCCTCGCCCGGGAGGGCGGCCGGACCGCCGAGGCACTCCCCGCCGGGAGCGCGCCCGGCGGAAGCCACGACGGACTCGGATACGACGGACTCGACGACGGCGGTCTCAGCGACGGCGGTGGAGCAGCCGTCCCCCGATGACCGTGGCCACGCACGTGGTCGCACCCCGCGCCAGCAGATCGGCCTCGTCCGCCACCGCGAACACCGCGAAGCGTGCCACCGCGCCCGGCTCCAGCACCCCGTGGAAGGCCTCCGCCGCCGACTCCCGGCCCGCGAGGGGATCCAGGGCGGCGCGCCCCTCGTAGAGCGCCGGCGGCAGGATCGTCAGCCCCGATCGGGACACCGCCGTACGCACCGCGGCGACCGTGAAGCGGCCGCACACCGCCACCACCCCGCGGGCCAGCAGCCGCTGCGTGCCGCGCCGGGCGCTGTGGCCCCACCGCGACTCGGTCGGCTTCAGGGCCTCCAGCGCCTCCCCGCCGCTGATCGGGTCCGCGCCGAGCTCCGTGACCTCGTACGGGTCGTCCGGGTAGTACGTCCGCTCCAGCAGCTCGTCCGCCCCGCGCACCAGCAGCCCCGGGGTGAGCACCCCGGGCCAGCGGCGGACCCGGGCGTGCGGGTGGGCCGCCGCCAGGTCCTCGTAGGGACCCACGCGGGCGATCCGGTCGCCCTCGACGAGGACCGCGCCGCCCGCCAGCGGAGCGGACCTCGGTCCGGTCACGAGGAGTTCGGCGGCGTGCAGCGTCAGCATCGTGTCGGACGCGTCAGTTCGCGGAGACGAGCTTCAGCTCGGGGTGCGCGGTGCCGCCCTCGATCGCGGTGGAGGAGATGTGCGAGACGACGCGGTCGTCGGCCGGGTCGTTCGCCGGGTCGTCGTGGACCAGGAGGTGCTCGTACGTCGTCGCGCGCTGCGCCGGTGTGCGGCCCGCCTTGCGGATGAGGTCGATGATCTCCTGGCGGTTGGAGCGGTGCTTGGCGCCGGCCGAGGAGACGACGTTCTCCTCCAGCATGATCGAGCCGAGGTCGTCCGCGCCGTAGTGCAGCGAGAGCTGGCCCGCCTCCTTGCCGACGGTCAGCCACGAGCCCTGGATGTGGGCGACGTTGTCGAGGAACAGGCGCGCGATCGCGATCATGCGCAGGTACTCGAAGATCGTCGCCTGGGTGCGGCCCTTGAGGTGGTTGTTCTCGGGCTGGTAGGTGTACGGGATGAAGGCGCGGAAGCCGCCCGTGCGGTCCTGCGTGTCCCGGATCATCGCGATGTGCTCGATGCGCTCGGCGTTGGTCTCGCCGGTGCCCATCAGCATGGTGGAGGTGGACTCCACGCCCAGCTCGTGGGCGATCTCCATGATCTCCAGCCAGCGCTCGCCGGACTCCTTGAGCGGGGCGATCGCCTTGCGCGGCCGGGCCGGCAGCAGCTCGGCGCCGGCGCCCGCGAAGGAGTCGAGGCCGGCCGCGTGGATGCGCTGGATCGCCTCCTTCGCCGAGACCCCCGAGATACGGGCCATGTGCTCGACCTCGGACGCGCCGAGGGAGTGGATGACCAGCTGCGGGAACGCCTGCTTGATGGCCGCGAAGTGGTGCTCGTAGTACTCGACGCCGTAGTCCGGGTGGTGCCCGCCCTGGAACATGATCTGCGTGCCGCCCAGTTCGACGGTCTCCGCGCAGCGGCGCAGGATGTCGTCGAGATCCCGCGACCAGCCCTTCTTCGTGTCCTTCGGGGCCGCGTAGAAGGCGCAGAACTTGCACGCCGTGACGCACACGTTCGTGTAGTTGATGTTCCGCTCGATGATGTACGTGGCGATGTGCTCGGTGCCCGCGTAGCGGCGGCGGCGCACCGCGTCCGCCGCCTGCCCCAGCGCGTGCAGCGGCGCGTGGCGGTAGAGGTCGAGCGCCTCTTCCTTGGTGATCCGGCCCCCCGCGGCGGCGCGGTCGAGGACAGACTGGAGAACGGCCTGGTCGGTCACCGGGAGTCACCTTTCGGCGGTGTGTCTGTGTCAAGGTCCGGACCGAGCCAGCCTACGCCAGGGTCCGGCGGCGGCTTTCAGGGGCTGCGCCTGAGGTCGCCCTCGGGGTTCCCGGCCGGGCTGTCGCCCGACGTGTAGTGGAGCGTCCCGTCCGCGTTCAGGGTGAACCGCTCGTCGGCGGAGCCGTTGGAGCAGACCCCCGGGGCCGGGTTGGGTCCGCCCGCGGTGTCCAGCACCAGGGAGCGGTCGGTGGCCGAGGCGAGCTTCCAGTCACCGCTGCAGTCGGTGCCGAGGACGGCCAGGACGGACTTGTCCCGGGCGACGACCTCGCCGACCCGGCCGCCCTTGATGGTGATCTCGAACTCTGACGAGAGCCCGAGGCGGGCGGTGGTGACCGTGCCCTTCCACGTACCGATGAACTCCTTGGGCACGTCGGTACGGGTCCCGGACGAGGGCCGCGCGGAGCTCGCGCCCGAAGCCGGGGCGGAAGCGTCCGGGGCGGAAGCTCCCGGGGCGGGTGAGGAGGCGGAGGGCCGCGCGCCGGCGTCGGCCAGGTCCCGCTGCCCGCCGCCCTGCCCTGGCAGCAGGTCCAGGAAGTAGAGCCCGCCGGACAGCAGCGCCAGGACGGCCGCGGCGGCCAGCACGAGGGTGCAGCTGAACCGGCGGCCGCCGGTGCTGACCGTGATCTGCCGGCCGCCGGGCTCCGTCCGCGGATGCGGCAGCGCGCCGGCCCCGGGCGGCCCGGAGGGCGGGCCGCCGGCCGGGGCCCCGCCGGCGGTCTCGGTGGGGCTGCCATGCGGACCCACCGCCGGGACGGCGTACGGAGCGCCCGCGCCCTGGCTCCCGTACGAGGGGTCCGGTGCCCCGAAGCCGCCACCGGCGGGGGCGTACGACCCGGCGGTGAACGGGACCGGGCCCGACACCGCCTCCGGTCCCGCGGGCCCGCCTCCGGCCGGGGCGGGGCCGGCCGCGGCGGCCCCCTCGGCGGGGCCGGCGTCGAGGTCGAGCAGGGCAACCGCGGCCCGGCTGGCCTCCTCGACCAGGGACGCGGGGAGCCAGCCCGGGACGCCGAGCGCCCCGGCCAGGGCGGCGGCGACGGCGTCGGGGGCGGGCCGGTCGGCGGCCGTCTTGGCCAGGCAGGCCTCGATCAGGTCGCGCAGGTCCCCGGCGTGGAGCCCACCGAGCTCGGGCGGTTCGTGCACCACCTTGTAGAGGAGGGTGGCGGAGTTGTCCCCGGTGAACGGCGGCCGGCCGGTCGCAGCGAAGGCCAGCACCGCGCCGAGCGAGAACACGTCGGCCGCCCCGGTGATCCCCTTGCCGAGGATCTGTTCGGGCGCCATGTAGCCCGGCGAGCCGACGGAGACTCCGGTGGAGGTGAGCGAGGCGGTGCCGTCGGTGGCCCGCGCGATCCCGAAGTCGATCAGCCGCGGCCCGTCGAGGGTGAGCATCACGTTCGACGGCTTCACGTCCCGGTGGACGAGCCCGAGCCCGTGCACGGCCACCAGGGCGCGTGCCAGCCCCGCGCCGATGGCCCGTACCGAGGTCTCGGGGAGCGGCCCGTGCGCGGCGAGCGCGCGGTCCAGGGAGGGGCCCGCCACGTACCCGGTGGCCACCCACGGAACCGGGGCCCCGGGGTCCGCGTCCAGCACCGGCGCGGTCCACTCGCCGCCGACCCGTCGGGCCGCCTCGACCTCGCGGCGGAACCGGGCCCGGAACTCCTCGTCGGAGGCGAAGTGCGGGTGGACGATCTTGACGGCGACGGTCCGGCCGCCCGCGCTGCGTCCGAGGTAGACCCGTCCCATGCCACCCGCGCCGAGCCGGCCGAGCAACCGGTACGCACCGATGGTCCGCGGCTCACCGGCTTCCAGCGGATGCATCGCGCCCCCCAATTCCCCGTGTTTCCGGGCGCCTTGTGGCATCCGGTCGAGCAGCAGCCTAGGGGGTGGCAGCAGCGGGAGGGTGCGGCCGCCACCCCTTTGCATTTCCCCCGACCGGCGGAGGAATGCGGAAAGGGCGGGAATTCCCGGGAAACCGGGCATTCACCTGGCGGGCGCTTTGGATCTACCCGGCGGTAAACGCGGTCAGCACTCCTGCACCATCGCGCTCAGCAGCTCCACGGACACATCCGCGGGATAGCCCGTCGTCGCTCCCGTCCGGCGGGCGAATTCCCGTACGCCGGCGAGCTGATCGGGCCCGAAGCGGAAGTCGAGCGTCGTGAAGTACCGCTCCAGCAGCGCCGCGTCGAAGGCCTCCCAGCGGGCCGCCTGCTCGGCGACCTTGGTGACCTCTTCGAGGGAGAGGTCACGGGAGGCGAGGAAGGCCTCGTGGACCTTCTGGACGACCGCGGGCTCGCGGGCCAGGTAGTCCTTGCGGGCGGCCCACACGGCGAACACGAACGGCAGTCCGGTCCACTCCTTCCACATGTGCCCGAGGTCGTGGACGGTCAGCCCGAGCCGGGGCGCGTCGTGGAGGGATGCCCGCAGCGCGGCGTCGCCGATCAGTACGGCGGCGTCGGCCTCCTGCATCATCACACCCAGGTCAGGCGGGCAGGTGTAGTAGTCGGGCTCTACGCCGTACTGCTCGGACAGCAGTAGCTGGGCCAGGCGTACGGACGTACGGGAGGTCGAGCCGAGGGCGACGCGGGCTCCGTCGAGCCGGTCCAGGGGGACCTGCGAAACGATCACGCAGGACATCACGGGGCCGTCGCAGCCGACCGCGAGATCGGGGAAGGCGACGAGCCGGTCGGCGTTGCGGAGGAATTCCACGAGGGTGATCGGGGCGATGTCCAGCTCCCCGTCGACGAGCCGCTGGCTGAGCTTCTCGGGGGTGTCCTTGGTCAGCTCCAGGTCCAGCAGCGTGCCGGTTCTGGCGAGCCCCCAGTAGAGAGGCAGGCAGTTCAGGAACTGAATGTGGCCGACGCGGGGCCGGCTGCGGTAGACGTCCACATCGCGAGACTAGTCCCACGGTCCGCGTCAGCCCTGAGGAGGGTCTCAAACGTCCGGGTGACGTGATCTTTCCCTCTGGTCTCGGCCGCATGGTGCGTGCTAGGCTCGACGCAAGTTGCAGTTTGGTTTCCCTTGCAGTACGAGGCCTGCGGAGAATGTGACCCGCAGGCTTTTGTAGTTTTCAGACTTCTTAGCAGGTTCTGGAGCAGGGCGACCCTTTGGCCCATAGGAGGGCTCATGGCTACCGGAACCGTGAAGTGGTTCAACGCTGAAAAGGGCTTCGGCTTCATCGCCCAGGACGGCGGCGGCCCGGATGTCTTCGTCCACTACTCCGCGATCAATGCCTCTGGCTTCCGCTCCCTGGAGGAGAACCAGACGGTGAACTTCGACGTCACGCAGGGTCCGAAGGGCCCGCAGGCGGAGAACGTCACCCCGGCCTAGTCGCCTGGGCCAACCTCCATCGCGGGTTGGAAAAGCAGTACCCAAGGAGCCCTGTCCCCTCTGCGCGAGCAGAGCGGCGGGGCTCCTGCCTTTCCCCTCCGGATCGCGGCGGGGGCGGATATGCCCTGGGGCCCGCACCGTGTGCACGGTGCGGGCCCCAGGGCGTGTGTACGGCCGGGCCGGCCGGGTCCGACGCGCCCGCCGACCCGGGCCCGGGTCAGTTCGCGGCGTCCGCGGGCGGGGCGGTGATCTCGATGCGGAGGATCAGGACCACGTCCTCCGGGGTGACCAGGCGGAGCTGGTAGGCGCCCGGGGCGAGGTCCGCGTCCGTGAAGAGCTCCGGCAGGACGATCCGGCCGTCGGCGGCGGTCTCCGGCAGGGTGAGGCTGAAGACCTTCTTGCCGTTCTCGTCCTTGAAGTAGGGGCCCTTCGCGGTCTCCGGGTCGGCCGGCACCCACTCGCCGCCCTTCTCCAGGCCCAGACCGGCGACGACTCCGGACACGGCGACGGCCTTGCCCTTGGCCGTGGCCCGGACCTCGACCCCCTTGATGCTCGTACCGGCGACCGCCGCGAGCGGCTTCGCGCCGTCCGGGCGGGCGAGCAGGTCGGCGACCGGCGCCGTGACCTTGCCCGTGAAGTTCGCGGTGAGCCGGCTGGTGGTGTCGTAGGCCGAGACCCGCAGGGTGAAGGTGCCCGCCGTGGCGCCGGCCTTGAGGCCGGGCGCGGCGGCGATGCCGTCGGCGCCCGTCGTGACCACCAGGGAGGTCGCCGTCCCGAAGAGGGTGCCGGTGGCGTCCTCCTCGATCGCGAAGATCACCTCTCGGTTCGCTGCGGGCTTGCCGTCACTGAGGAGCAGCTTGACCCGCGGAACCGTGGTGAAGGCGGTCCCCGCCTCGGCGGTGAGGCCGGGACCGTCCAGCACCGTCAGGTCCTGGAGGTACGGGGCCGGCTTCTCCGGGGTGGGGGTCGGCGTCGGGGTGGGCGTGGGCGTCGGGGTGGGCGTGGGCGTCGGGGTGGGCGTCGGGGTCGGCGTCGGGGTGGGCGTGGGCGTCGGGGTCGGCGTGTGGGTCGGCGTCGACGTGACCGGCTGCGGGCGGGGCGTGGGCAGGGTGCCCGGCTGCGCCGGCGGGTAGGTGCCGACGGGCGGGTTGGCGACCTCGGTGGCGCCCTGCTGGTACTGGCGCATGTAGCCGAGCACGGTGTTCACGTACTCGCGGGAGTTGTTGTAGCTGAGGATCGCCTTGTCGAGCTCGGCGGCCACGGACAGGTTCCGGTCACCCGCGCACAGGTAGAGGCCGGCGCCGAGGGCCGCGTCGTAGATGTTGTTCGGGTCCCGCTTGGAGTCGCCGTTGCCGTCGGCGCCCCAGGTGGCCCAGGTCGAGGGGATGAACTGCATGGGACCGACGGCGCGGTCGTAGACCACGTCCGCGTCCCACTCGCCCCGGTCGGTGTCGCGGATCTCGGCGAAGCCGTTGCCGTCGAGGCGCGGGCCCCGGATCGGCTTCTCCGTGTAGCCGTCGGCCTTGAGCCCGTAGCCGGAGGCGTGGACGGACTCGACCCGGCCGATGCCCGCGAGCAGCTGCCAGGGCAGCTTGCAGTTGGGGAGCGCGGCCGCCACCGACAGCTCGGCGCGGTGGTAGGCGTCGAGGGCGGTCGCGGGTATGCCGCTCGCGCCCTCAGGGGTGCCCGCCCCCGCGGCGGGCGGCGGGTCGGCGACGATGTCCGGCAGGTCCAGCCGGGCGTCACCGCGGTCGGTGGCCTGCGGGCTGTCCGGGGTCGGTTCGGACTCCCCCGCGTCCGCGGTCGACGGCGTGGAGACGACCGCGGCAGTGGTCAGGCTGGCCGCGAGCGCGGCCGTGCACAGGACCTTGCGCGAGGTGTTGACGATGTGGCGGTGAAGCGGCTTCACAGTGCGGCGATCCCCCCAAGGAGCCGTTCAGGGTATGCGGCCGGTCGGGCCGTGAATATCCACTGTCTATCAGGTATTCCGACCCGACTCGCCGTCCGCCCGGCAGATGTGACGGACCATTCGTCTCGCCTTCACCACGGTCCGGCGACAGAACGGACAACAGCCTCAACTCTCCGCCCGAAATAGCCCGATGACAACCTGATTCAAGCCGTACTACGCCCGTTCGAAGCCATCGGGCAGGCCTGCGGCCACGCCAGCGTCCACCCACCCGGCTGCGCCGATGCGCGGTCCCCCCCCCGCCGCTCCACGGGGCCCACTCGCCACCCCGCACGCGCCACTCGCGGCAGTGTGACCCGGATCACCCAAGAAGGATCGCGGGGACCGATGCATTCCGCGGCGCCCGCCGGTCTTACTTGCATCGACACCGACCCGGACAGAAGAGGAACGATCCCCATGCGCATCGTCATCACTGAATTCATCAGCCTCGACGGGGTCGTGCAGGCCCCGGGCGGGCAGGGCGAGGACGGCGACGGCGGCTTCGCTCACGGTGGCTGGACCCAGCCCTTCTTCGACCCGGAGGTCGTCGGTGGCGCCTTCACCGAGGCCCTGGAGAAAGCCGACGCACTGCTGTACGGGCGCCGCACCTGGCAGAACATGGCCGCCGCGTGGCCGCAGCGGGCCGGCGACCCGTTCGCCGACCAGATGAACGCCCTCCCGAAGTACGTCGTGTCCGACACCCTGGGCGACGACGAGCTGACCTGGAACAACACCACGCGGATCGACGGCGCCAAGGCCGTCGCCCGCATCCGCGAGCTGCGCGACGGCGACGGCGGGGACCTGGTGGTCATGGGCAGCCCCACCCTGGCACGCACCCTGCTGAGCGAGGGCCTCGTCGACGAGCTCCGGCTCATGATCATGCCGGTGCTACTGGGCGGCGGAAAGTCGATCTTCCCCGAGGACGGCGGCCTGCACACCCTCGAACTGACCTCCACGGCGATCAGCCCCGCGGGCGTGCACGTGTGCACCTACCGCCCGGCCGCCGAGGCCTAGCACATCTCGGGATCGGGACCGCCGTCAGAACACGGCGGTCCCGATCCCCACCAGGCATCCGGCCACCGCCCCCAGCACGACGGCGGCGAACAGGCCGGCCAGGGACACGAGGAAGTAGCCCTCGGCCTTCCTCACCGTGCCACTGCGGGCACAGGCGAACAACCAGGCCGCGAACGTGAGGAACGGTACGAGCAGCAGCCCAGCGGCGGTGCCGAAGTTGAACACGGCCGTCCCCGACAGCTCGTAGGCCCGACCTCTCGCCGTCCGAACCTCCACCTCGGCCCCCCGCCGGTACGCGTCGGCGGCCGTGTCCAGCACGATCTCGCGCGCCTCCTCCCCCGGGCGGCGGGGGGTGTACCAGCCCGCACAGTCGGTACCGGTCGCCCAGCCCTCGGCGGCGGGGGCCTCGTAGCAGCGGTCGACCTCGACGACCCCGTCCACGGGCCCGAAGCCGAGTACCGCGCCCATCTGCGGCCCCGGCAGCACCCACATCAGCCACCCGGCCACGGCGAGCGTCACCACCACCCCACCACCGGCCAACCCCCGCCCCCACCTCCGCACAGCAGCTCGCACGGCGCCCCCTCTCCCGTGCGGGCCGATACCCGCGGGGGCCGGGGCGTAACGCGTGGGCGGGGTGGTGGCGGGGGGCGGTGGGGCGGCATCAGAGCTGTTCTGGGGGTTTCCCGTCAGTCCCATCGTCTCTCCGGTTCGTGCCGGCCGGTCAAGGGCGCTCCCTGCGGTCGCGTCGCTGCGCGATGGCCTTCGGCCACCCTTGACCGACCGTCCCGCCCCGGACATCCGAAAGACCGCCGGTAAGCCCCCAGAGGAACGGGCCGGTGCCAACTTTCCGGGACGGGGCGTCGGAGGCGGCACGGGCGAAGCCCGCAACGCACCCGATCGCTCCGCACTCCTCGCCTCTCAGCGTCTGCTACCCGTCCGGGGCTGGGCATGGGCCGCACACACCCTAATCGCTTCTCGCGGACGGCGTCTGACGGCGATCGGGGGAGGCGGGAGGGAGGGATGACGGCTGAGTCGAAGTCGATGCAGGCCTGAGAGGGAGTGGGTGAGCGAGGCGGTACAACGACCGACCGTCAGAAGAGATTCACTACAGCACATCATGACATGGGCGCTCGACGGGCCGCAGTTACCATCGATCGCCCCAAGCAGAGCGCCCTTGAATGCGCACCGTGAGCTGTTTGCGGTAGCGGAAATCGTTTCTGTGGTGAACATTTGTGTCGACCGGACTCCAGATCGCGGATTACCCGCAGGCAACTCCTACGCCGACCGTTACCACTTGACGGCGAGTGCACCGATCAGCGGGGAGCGGTGGTGGGCGTTCGCGACCAACTCCGACCCCGACAACGCGGGAACCCTGAAGGCCTACGCGATCTGCGCGAAGGTGGTCAAGAACCCGACCCTCACCACCCCCTGACCTGAAGCACCCGTCCCGGTTCTGGACGTACGCAGGAGTACGTCCAGAACCGGCGATCGGCCGGCCAGCACCTCCTGACCCCGACCGCCGTCAGACGCCGTCCGCGAAAAGCGACCAAGCCGGCTGCGGCATGTGACCAGCGCCGGGACGGGGCGGTGCCCCGGCGAAACACCACACCCACAACCCCGCCCCGCTCGCCCCACCCCCATCGGCTTCCGCAGCGCTCCGGCCCCACCGTGAGGGCCTGGCCGCCTGCCGTGTCAAGCCCCGAGATGCCGTGGCGTGACGGCGCGAGGACGGCGGGGCGCAATGGTCGTACGAGGTTCGGCCTCCGCAGGCCGGCCGCCACCGCTCTCCGCAGCGCCAAGGAGTACGCCATGACCAGCATCCACCGTCTCGCCCTGCTCAAGGCAGCCATCGCCGTGGGAGCCCTGCGTGTGGCGCCCGGAGCGCCGGGCGCGATCGGAGACTCCATGGAGCGCGCCGCCACCGGCACGCTCGTCCCCATGCAGCCCGCCTCGCGGGGTGCGCCCGAACGCCCCGTGCGGGTGCCGCTGCACAGCCGCTGGTCCGACGTCGCCTGATGCAGCGGGGCTCTGGACCCAAGCGATCCGTCGCGGATTATCGACCAGCGGACGCCCCAGGGTCCGCGGCGCAGCCCAGACCCATCGGGCTCACGTCCCCCGCGGCCCCCGGTACAGCTCGTCGATGCGGTCCGCGTAGTCGCGCGCGATCGCGCTCCGCCTGAGCTTCAGCGACGGCGTCAGGTGCCCGCGGGCCTCGGTGAAGTCGCCCGGCAGGACGGCGAACCGACGGATCGACTCGGCCCGTGACACCAGCTGGTTCGCCTCGTCGACGGCCCGCTGGAGGTCGGCCAGCAGTTCCCCGTCCCGCACCAGGTCCCGCATCGGTACGTTCTGTTTCTTCCGCATCTGGCGCCAGTGCCACAGCCCGTCCGGCTCCAGGGTGATCAGCGCGGCGACGTAGGGCCGGTTGTCGCCGACCACCATGCACTGCCCGACCAGCGGGTGGGCCCGCAGGCGGTCCTCCAGTGGCGCGGGGGCCACGTTCTTGCCGCCGGAGGTGATGATCAGGTCCTTCTTGCGGCCGGTGATGGTGAGGTACCCCTCCGCGTCGAGCGCTCCGATGTCCCCGGTGGCCAGCCAGCTGCCGGACGGGAGCGCCTGCCCGCTGTTCCAGTAGCCCGCGAAGACGTGCCGACCGCTCAGCAGCACCTCCCCGTCGGACGCGATCCGCACCGCGGTCCCGGGCAGCGGCCAGCCCACCGTGCCGAGCCGGGGCCGCTGCGGCGGGGTGACGGTGCTGGCCCCGGTCGTCTCGGTGAGCCCGTAGCCCTCGAAGACCTCGATGCCCGCGCCGGTGTAGAAGGCGGCGAGCCTGCGCCCCAGGGGCGATCCGCCGCTCAGGACGTAGCGGACGCGACCGCCGAGCGCGGTCCGGATCCGCCGGTAGACGAGCGGGTCGTACAGCGCCCGTGCGGCGCGCAGTACCGGCCCGGGCGCCTTGCCCTCGACGCTCTCGCCGACGCGGCGCGCGATGCGGGCGGCCCGGTCGAAGGAGGAGGCGCGGCCCATGCTCTCGGCAGTGGCTCGGGCGGTGTTGTAGACCTTCTCCAGGACGTAGGGGATGGCGAGCAGGAAGGTCGGGCGGAAGCCGGCGAGGTCGGCGAGGAGGTCTTCGGTACGGATGCTGGGCGCGTGGCCGAGCTTGACGCGGGCCCGGAGGCAGCCGACCGCGACCATGCGGCCGAAGACGTGGCTCAGCGGCAGGAACAGCAGGGTCGAGGCGGGGTCCTCGCTGACGGACTTGAAGACGGGGTGGAGCAGCTCGATGGAGTTGTCCACCTCGGCGAAGAAGTTGGCGTGGGTGATGACGCAGCCCTTGGGCCGGCCGGTGGTGCCGGAGGTGTAGATGAGGGTGGCGACGGAGTCCGGGGTCCGGTTGCCCCGCCGCAGGTGCACGAGGGCGTCGGGGATGCGCTCCCCCGCCTTCACCAGTCGACCGATCGCGCCCGTGTCGAACTCCCAGAGGTGGGCCAGCCGGGGCAGGTTGGTCCGTTCGGAGCTGAGGATGCGGGCCTGCGCGGTGTCCTCGACGGCGCAGGCCACGGCGCCGGAGTCCTGGATGATCCAGCGGGCCTGGAGGGCGGAGGCGGTGGGGTAGATGGGTACGGTGACCAGCCCCGCAGCCCAGCCGGCGAAGTCGAGCAGGGTCCACTCGTAGGTCGTGCGGGCCATGATGGCGAGCCGGTCGCCCTCGCGCAGCCCCTCGGCGATCAGCCCCTTGGCGACGGCGAGCACCTCGGCCGCGAACTCGGCGGCCGTGACGTCGCGCCAGGTCCCGTCGGGCTCCTTGCGGGCGAGTACGGCCTCGTGCGGGGCCTGGGCGGCGTTGTCGAAGGGGATGTCCCCCAGGGATCCGTGCGCGGGGGCCGCGGCCAGCGCGGGTACCCGCACCTCACGCACCACTCCGTCGACGACCGTCCGGACGGGCTCCACCGGTTTCGGCTCCGCTTCCACGGCGCACACTCCTCGACTAGACGGGTGTTACCGCCGGTAATCTACGGAGGGGCACCCCCGCCCGACCACCCCCCGGAGCCCTTCTTCACCGACGCTCCACCCCGCGACCGCCGCCACCGCACGGCCGGGGGAATCGAGGAGATCCGTACCGCGCACCGCGTCTCCGACGCTCACCGCGGGCCCCGACCCCCGCCCGGGACCATCCAGCCCCCGAGGGGCAGCGGGGACGTGTCCCGTCACTCACCCCGCAGGAACGGGCGCCAGCCGGGGCTCGACGGCGCGGAGCGGACGGGCCGCTGTCAGCCGCGGAGGCCCTTACGCGGCGTCCGTCGAGCGGGCGTCCTGCGAGCACGCGCCGCAGCGGCCCGGGGCCGGGGCGCGGAAGGCGTGGTCGCAGCCGTCGCAGTTCTGGAGCGGGTCCGGACGGGCGGGCGGGCGGACCGGCCGGCCCGGCGGGGCGGGCGGCAGGTGCGGCGGGAGCAGGGCGGTGAGCCGGTACGCGAGGACGGACGCGGGGCGCCGCATGTCCGCAGGGAGGTCCGAGGACAGGGCCCGCTCGACCGCGCCCGGTTCGACGCCGCGCCGCAGCCACTCCGACACGCCCGGCGTGAGCCGCCGCACGTCCCGTTCGGACAGCAGGAGCCGCGGATCGCGGCGCCGCAGCCGCGCCAGCAGGTCGGCCGCACCGGGGTGCACCCGCTGCGCCTCGGGAGCCGCCGCGGGCGGGGGATCATCGGCCTCCTGCGGTACGACCCCCGGCTCCGGTTCCGGTGTCGGCTCGGGGTCCGGGTCCGGTACGGGTTCCCGGCCGGGCGGAGGAGGGCCGTCCGGGGCGGAGCCCGGCTTGTTGTACGAGTACGTACGGGTCACCACCCGCCCGCCCTCCAGCCGCTCGCGCCGCCGCTCCAGGTACCCGTGCCTCTCCAGCTCCCGCAGGGCGGAGGCGATCCGCACCTCGCCCTCCGGGAAGCGGCCGGCGAGGGCCTTGATGCCGACGGGGGCGCCGTCCGGCAGCGACTGGATGTAGGCGGCGACGCCGATCGCCGTCGCGGACAGTTCGCGGTGCTGGAGGAGGTGGTTGCCGACCACGGTGTAGTGACTCGCATGCCACGTGTTGACGTGGATGACACCGGATCGGGCGGTGCCGGAGGGAACTCGGGACGTGGCGCGCGAGGGCGCGCTAGGGTACTGGGGAGCCATTGGGAAGATGCTGCTTCCTTGTTGGTCAGGCCCTCGGCCGGGATGCCAGTCCCACCGGGGGCCGTCTCATGTCTGGGGTTGTCGCGGCGAGCATATGCCCGCCAACCCACCGGAAATCCAGCCCAGTTGACACCTTTCACCCGACCGAGCGACGCGGGCCGGGTGTGGTTGGTCGGTTGGTTCTTTCCTCCGGTTCTTTGGGTCTTTATGCGTCTAAGCACGCCGGGTCGCGGACCCCCGTGACCCGGCCGCCAGGGGCACCTCCGCCCACACCACCTTGCAGGGCGAAGGCCCTTCCCTGACGCCCCAACGGTCCGACAGCGCTTCGACGATGAGCAGTCCGCAGCCCGCGTCGCGGATGCGCGGGACCCGGTCACCGCGCGCGTCCGTCACCTCGATCAGCAGCGCCTCCGGGGTCGCCGTGAGGGCCAGCCGGAAGTCCCGGCCGGGCACGCGCCCATGGGTCACGGCGTTGGCGGCGAGCTCCGCCACGACGTGCGCGGGTTCGATCAGGGGCAGGCCCCAGCCGCGTAGTTGCTCGACGGTCAGGAGACGGGCGAGACGTGCGGCGCGCGGGGTCGCGGACAGCTGGACCTGGAAGTCGACGAATTGAGAAATCACGTCACTCAGCGTGTCCGTGCGTGCGTACCGTGAGAAGCGGCACCGCCCGTGCGTCCCGGCTTTGTCCGGGGCTTGTCCGGACCCGTCCCGACTGTCCGGACCGACCCGAGGGGTACGAGGCGTTGCGTACATCGGCTCGTCGGAGGTGGGCGCGCGTGGGCGTGGACAGTGACGGTACGGAAGAGCCCGGCTGGGACGTCGACCCGGAGGACGAACAGGGCGCGGCGGTGGTGGCCGCGCTGGGCCGCCAGCTCAAGGCGTGGCGGGAGTCAGCCGGCCTACGGCCCGCCGATTTCGGGGCGGCCATCCAGTACGGGGAGGACCAGGTCCGCAAGGTCGAGGCGGGCAAGCGGATCCCCCGCCCCGAGTACCTGGACAGGGCGGACGAGGTCCTGGACGCCGGGGGCCGGATCTCCGCGATGAAGGCCGACCTGGAGCAGGTCCGCTACCCGAAGAAGGTGCGGGACCTTGCGAAGCTGGAGGCGAGGGCCGTCGAGATCGGCTCGTACGGCAACCACAACATCCACGGTCTGCTCCAGACCCCGGAGTACGCGTCGGCACTGTTCAGGATGCGGAGGCCCGCGTACTCCCAGGACGAGATGGACCACAACCTGGCCGCCCGCCTGGCCCGTCAATCCGTCTTCGAACGCACCCCCGGACCCGCGCTCAGTTTCGTCCAGGAACAGGTCACGCTCACCCGTCCGATCGGAGGCACAATGGTGCTGCGCCGCCAGCTCGAACACCTCCTGGAGGTCGTCCAGTTGCCGAACGTCGAGTTCCAGGTGATGCCCACCAACCGCGAGGAGCACGCAGGCATGGGCGGGCGGATCCAAGTCCTGAAATTCGCCGACGGCACGGCGGTCGGACGATCGGACGGCGCGTTTCACGGCCGAACGGTCTCCGACCCGAAGCAGCTCCGAATCCTCGAACTGCGCTATGGCATCATCCGAGCTCAGGCGCTCACGCCCCGGGAATCGCGGGCCTTCATCGAGGAACTGCTGGGAGAGACATGACCGACAACCGTGAGCTCGGCTGGTTCAAGAGCAGCTACAGCGACAGCAGCGAAGGCGACGACTGCGTCGAAGTGGCGACCACCCCCGGTGCGATCCTGGTCCGCGACTCCAAGGACACCTCACGTGCCCACCTGGCCTTCGGCCCTCACGCATGGGCCGGTTTCGTGGCCCACGCGTCCCACGCCTGACGACACCCCGGGGCAGGAGCACATGACAGACAACCGCGAGCCCGACTGGTTCAAGAGCAGCTACAGCGACGGCAGCGAAGGCGACTCCTGCGTCGAGGTGGCCACCACCCCCCGCGCGGTCCTGGTCCGCGATTCCAAGGACACCTTGCGCGCCCACCTGGCCTTCGGCCACCCCGCCTGGGAAGGGTTTGTCGCACACGCGTCCGGCCTGTGACGGAACCGGGGGTTCCTCTCCCGCGTCTCCCGATGAACGGTCGCCAACTGTGCGGGGGATGGATGTCGTTCGACGCGGAATGGGCGGAGCACAAAGCCCTCGCCCGGTCGGCGCCGGCACCCGCGCCAGACCCGGTACCGGCGCCCGGGGCGGGCGGTGACGGTCCGGCCGGGGCGCTGGTGGCCACGGCTTCGTCCCTCAACGGGAATGCGAACCTCCTGATCGAGATCGCCGCGCTGCTCCACGAGGGCCGCCCCGACGGCGACGCGAGCACCATGGCGCGCGCCCCGCGCGCCCATGCCGACGTGGCCGCACAGACCCTCCGCTTCGCCGCGTTCGCCGACGACCAGTTCAAGGACACCGTCGCCCTCTTCGCCGGGCTCGCCACCCGCCTCAAGACCGCCGGCACGAGCTTCGCCGAGGTGGACGACGACACCGCCCGGTCCTTCCTGGCCGGCCTCCTCGACTCGGGGCGGTACGTGCCGCCGGAGTGCAAGTGAGCAGGGGGATCAGCCACCGCGAGGACGTCGCGTTCCTGGAGGAGTGCAGTCCGCCGCTCATCGAGCGCAACGCCGCCGAGTTCCGCCGTCTGCGCGACCTCCTGGTCCAGGTCGGAGCGCCGGCCCGGCGCGCGGAGACCCGTACCGAGTGGGAGAGCGAAGGCAGCCACACGTACACCGAGCGCCTCACCGAGGCCCGGCTGCTGGTGGCCCAGATGGCCGAAGGCTACGACAGGGCCGCCAGTGCCCTGAACGCCTACGCCGCCGCCGTCACCACCGCGACGTCCCACTACCGCAACGGCAAGCACACCGAACGGGCGCTCGCGGCGCTCATCGGCACCAAGGGCGTGGCGGTCACCGAGGCCGCGCGGGCGGCGGAGCCCATGCGGCGGTGGGAGGACATGCGGGCCACGACCGGATTCCTCGACTTTCTGGCCGAGGTCACCCTGGACGTCGACGACATCCGGGAGGAGGCGGACCGGCTCCACGACGCGGCGGGCGGCAGCTTCCACCTCGCGAAGACCGTGGAGGAGGAGGCCCGCGCCACGTGCGTCCACGCGCTGAAACAGGCATACGGGCTGCTCCCCGAGTTCAGGGTGCCGGGCGGCGGCGCACGGCCCGACCTGTATGCGGCGATGGCGGACATCCGTCGGGAGGCGGCGGAGGCCGCCGCCTCTCCGCTGACCCGCCTGCCCGGCAGCGGCCCGAAACGGGAGACGGCGCCGGCGGTCGGCGACGCCGAGATGTCACCTGCGCTGCGTGACATCCGAATGCGGATCTCGTCTCTGCCTGTGGCGGACGACAGCTACTGGGACCCTCCGGGCGACGACGAGGAGCGGGCCCGCTGGATCTCCCGCAACAAGGAGCTGCTGCGGGCCGCCGCGGGGCATGCCGGACTGCCCGAGGAACTCGTCGCGGGGATCGCCTGGAAGGAGATCGGCGGGCAGTACGGACTCACCGACGACCTCACCGACACCCTGCGCGGCGCGGCCGCCTCGCCGCTGAGCCCCCTCTCGCCGCGGGACCTGCCGTGGCGGCTGGGCGGGATGCCCGACGAGACCTCGTTCGGGCCGCTCGCAATCCAGCTGCGCCGGGGCGCCGAGGTGCTCGGCTACGATCCGGCGCACCTCACGCGGGCCCAGCGGGACCTGGTGGAGGAGTCGCTCCAGGATCCGAAGCAGAATGCGTTCATCGCTGCGGGCCATCTGGCCCGGCTCAAGGCCGAGGCGGGGTACGGCGACGTGCCCGCGGAGCGGCTGACCGAGACCCAGATGCGGGAGATCGCCGCCCGCTACAACGGCGGCCCGTACTGGCGGTCGGGCAAGGCCCAGGACTACGGCGATGGTTTCGGCGACGCTCTCGGCAAGGTGAAGGACGCGATGGGATGACAGACGGCAGCGGGACCATCGTCCCGCCCGCGGACCGTGGCTGGGCGCGCCGGGTGCTCGGGCTCCTCCTCGCCCTCGTGCACGCCCTGAACGCCGTGCTCGTCTACGCCGCCGTGTCCCGCGGGCCGCAGGCCTCATGGGACCACCAGGGGTAC
Source organism: Streptomyces sp. NPDC058880 (assembly GCF_042742535.1). Taxonomy (NCBI): domain Bacteria; kingdom Bacillati; phylum Actinomycetota; class Actinomycetes; order Kitasatosporales; family Streptomycetaceae; genus Streptomyces; species Streptomyces sp. NPDC058880. Next base: position 92,615 of record NZ_JBHYMC010000010.1, on the reverse strand, counting down.
GAGGGCACGGCCGCGGCCGTCTTCCTCTCCCTCTGCCTGAGCGCGCTCGGGCTCCTGATCACGCTCGCCCCACCCGTCCGCAGGCTGCTGGGCTCGTGGTGGCTCGCGCCGCCGCTCGTTCTGGGGGTGCTCGCATGGGTTCGCATCGAGACGCTCGGCTGAGGCCGCCCCGCGGGTACACCGGTCTGCCCGCGCCACGCGGCCTCCTCGGCCGTTCGGGGCCCGCCGCCGCACGGCGGGCCGCTGGTGGTTCGCGGCCGGTACCGTTCGCGGCTCGTTGCTGATCGCGGCCCGTTGCCGGTCTCGACGACCGCACTCGTCCGCGCCCGCACCGTCCGGCGTCCTGCGGGGAAAAAGACGCCGCGGCCCCCGCCCGGACGGGGGCGGGGACCGCGGAGTGTGGGATGTGCGGGCTGCTCAGGCGGTCGCGGCGGCCGGCTGCGGCGCGGCGTCGACGACGACCGGGGCGGCGGGCTCGTCCAGCGGGGAGGCCGAGGCGTTGCCGTAGGCCTCCTTGTCCAGGATCCCCTCGCGGGCCGAGACGATGACCGGGACCAGGGCCTGGCCGGCGACGTTCGTGGCCGTGCGGATCATGTCCAGGATCGGGTCGATCGCCAGCAGCAGGCCGACGCCCGCGAGCGGGAGGCCCAGGGTGGAGAGGGTCAGCGTCAGCATGACGGTGGCGCCCGTCAGGCCGGCCGTCGCGGCGGAGCCGATGACCGAGACGAAGACGATGAGCAGGTACTCCTTGATGCCCAGCTGCACGTCGAAGATCTGCGCGATGAAGATGGCGGCGAGTGCCGGGTAGATCGCGGCGCAGCCGTCCATCTTGGTGGTGGCGCCGAACGGGACGGCGAAGGAGGCGTACTCCTTGGGAACGCCGAGGCGTTCGGTGACCTTCTGGGTGACCGGCATGGTGCCGACGGAGGAGCGGGAGACGAAGGCCAGCTGGATGGCGGGCCAGGCGCCCTTGAAGAACTGGATCGGGCTGACCTTGGCGACCGTCGCGAGCAGCAGCGGGTAGACGCCGAACATGACCAGGGCGCAGCCGATGTAGATGTCGGCGGTGAAGGTGGCGTACTTGCCGATCAGGTCCCAGCCGTACGTGGCGATCGCGGTGCCGATCAGGCCGATGGTGCCGATCGGGGCGAGGCGGATGACCCACCACAGGGCCTTCTGGAGGAGCTCCAGGGCGGACTCGGCGAGGTCGAGGACCGGCTTGGCCTTGGCGCCGAGCTGGAGGGCGGCGATGCCGGCGACGACGGCCAGGAAGACGATCTGAAGGACCTTCAGCTCGGTGAACGGGGTGACGATGTCCGTCGGCACGATGCCGGTCAGGAAGTCGATCCAGGAGCCGGTCTTCTTGGGCTCCTGGCCGTCGGCGGCGGTCAGGCCGGTGCCCGAACCCGGGTCGGTCAGCAGGCCGATGGTGATGCCGATGCCGACCGCGATCAGCGAGGTGATCATGAACCAGAGGAGGGTGCGGGAGGCGAGGCGAGCCGCGTTGTTCACCTTGCGCAGGTTGGTGATCGACACCAGGATCGCGAAGAAGACGAGCGGGGCGATGGCCAGCTTGAGCAGCTGGACGAAGATGTCGCCGGTCTTCTCCAACGTGGTGCCGAGCCAGCTGACGTCCTGGCTGCGGGCTATCCAGCCGAAGAGGACGCCGAGGGCGAGACCGGCGACGATCTGGGCCCAGAAGGGGAACTTGAACGAGGCCTTGGCAGGGGCCTGTGGGGTCGCGGACACGGACACTCTCCGGAGGTGGCGCACGGGGTGAGGGGGGGGTGGTTCTGCGGGTGTTGCGGTGCGGCAGCAGCCAGGAAGGGCCGGCCGGGACCGCTGCTGTATCGATTCAGCTCAACAGCAACAGGCCGCGGACGCGCGGCGGCAGAGGTCGACGTGCAGGCGCATCACGAGCGGGACGCTCGTGATCATCGGGTGCGCAGCTGTGGTCAACATGATGAACACGCTAACACTCATCCTTTGGGAATCTCAAAGGGGCGCTTTGAGACAGCGGCGCACGGGGCCCTCTTGCGCGGGCCCGGAGAACGCCGCCGCCCCAGCGCTACGGGCGGCGTACCCGGCGCTGGGGCGGTTCGGTGTGTGAGAAAGCCAACGGGGGCGTTACGACCCGACGCGCGCCGCGTCGTCGGCCTGGTCCTCCTGGCTGCGGTTCTCGGCGAGCTTCTGCTTCGCACCCGCGACGCGCCCGGAGATCTGCGCGGACATCTCGTCACGCTGCTTGCGCAGGAGGACGAAGGAGAGTGGGGCGGAGAGCACGAGGGCGAGCAGGACGACCCAGGCGCCGTTGGCGTCGCCGAGCCCGGCGGGGACCAGGCCGAACCGGACGAGGAGCGCGACGACGGCGAGGCAGCCGACGAAGATGCCCAGGCGCATCGCGGTGTATCGGATCGTTGCGCTCGGCTTGAGGGACACGGTGACCCCTTCTCTCTCGTCGTGGTCGGATGCGTCGTGCGTCACGCGTCGTGCGTCACGCGCCGGGCGTCACGCGTCGCACGGCGCCTTCCAGTGAAGCATGCCGAGACCCGGCAGCGGCCCGCCGGGGTGCGCGGGGGCGGCCCGTCCGGCCGCCGTCACAGGAGCGGCAGGAGCATCGTGATGTCGTCGCGGTCGTCGCCTGGGGCCATGCGGACGGCGCCGGGGACGCGACCCACCTGCTTGTAGCCACAGGAGGCGTAGAAGCGCTCCAGGCCGAAGCCGCCGCGACAGCTGAGGCGGATGGCGTCGATTCCCTCGATCGAGCGGGCCGCCGCCTCGGTGGCGGCCATGAGGTCGCGCCCGAGGCCCCTGCCCTGGTGGCGCGGATGGACCATCACCGTGCAGGCCCACAGCCAGTGCCGATGGAGCCGGTGCGCGTTGCGGACGAGGAAGGCGGTCGCGGCGACCGCCCCGGCCTCGTCGTGCCCGACCAGCAGCCGGCGGCTCCCGTCGACGACGCCGACGAGGTGCTCGTCAAGCGAGGGGCGGACGTCGTCGTGGGTGACCGGGGGCACGAAGCCCACGGCGCCGCCCGCATTGGAGACGTCGACCCAGAGTTCGAGGATTCCCTCACACAGGGAGGGCCCGACGACCGGATCCAGGGTGAAAGTAATGGTCATTTTACTGAGTTCAGTCATTACCTCATGGGTCGTCCAGGCAAAGCTAAACCCCGGCCCATGGGCCGGGGTTAACTCGCCGGAAGCGGCTGCGGCGCGCCGGGCGCCGGGCGCCGGAGGGTCAGACGCGCATCGCCTGCGGGGTCTCGCGCAGGTTCGCGTCCGGGCCGGGGTACTCGCGGATGATCTCGTAGCGCGTGTTGCGCTCGACCGGGCGGAAGCCGGCCTCCCGGATCAGCTCCAGCAGGTCCTCGCGGCCCAGCTTGTTCGGGGTGCCGTAGTTGTCCGCGTCGTGGGTGATCTTGTACTCGACGACCGAGCCGTCCATGTCGTCCGCACCGTGCTGGAGTGCGAGCTGGGCGGTCTGCACGCCGTGCATCACCCAGAAGACCTTGACGTGCGGCACGTTATCGAAGAGCAGCCGCGAGACCGCGAAGGTCTTCAGCGCCTCGGCGCCGGTGGCCATGGTCGTGCGCGCCTGGAGCCTGTTGCGCACCTTGCCGTCCTGCATGTCCACGAAGTCGTGCTGGTAGCGCAGCGGGATGAAGACCTGGAACCCGCCGGTCTCATCCTGGAGCTCCCGCAGCCGCAGCACGTGGTCCACGCGGTGGCGCGGCTCCTCGATGTGCCCGTACAGCATCGTCGAGGGGGTCTTGAGGCCCTTCGCGTGCGCGAGCCGGTGGATGCGCGACCAGTCCTCCCAGTGGGTGCGGTGGTCGACGATGTGCTGGCGCACCTCCCAGTCGAAGATCTCCGCACCGCCGCCGGTGAGCGACTCCAGGCCCGCCTCGATCAGCTCGTCCAGGATGTCGGAGGCCGACATGCCGGAGATCGTCTCGAAGTGGTGGATCTCGGTCGCCGTGAACGCCTTCAGCGAGACGTTCGGCAGGGCCTTCTTCAGCTCGGACAGCGAGCGCGGGTAGTAGCGCCACGGCAGGTTCGGGTGCAGGCCGTTGACGATGTGCAGCTCGGTGAGGTTCTCCGTCTCCATGGCCTTGGCCAGGCGGACGGCCTCCTCGATGCGCATCGTGTACGCGTCCTTCTCGCCCGGCTTGCGCTGGAAGGAGCAGTAGGCGCACGACGCGGTACACACGTTCGTCATGTTGAGGTGGCGGTTGACGTTGAAGTGGACCACGTCACCGTTCTTGCGCGTGCGCACCTCGTGGGCGAGGCCACCGAGCCAGGCCAGGTCGTCCGACTCGTAGAGGGCGATGCCGTCCTCACGGGTCAGCCGCTCGCCGGAGCGGACCTTCTCCTCCAGCTCACGCTTGAGCCCAGCGTCCATGTACCGGTCGCCTCCTCTAGATGCCTCTTGCCTGTCCTGCAAACCCTGACCCACCGTACTCTCAGGCTTCCTCGGGCAGCTCCCCGACCCGGTTCTCCCACTTCGTGGAGAGCACGATGGTGGTGCGGGTGCGCGAGACGCCCTTGGTGCCGGAGAGCTTGCGGATGATCTTCTCCAGGCCGTCCACGTCGCTGGCGCGCACCTTGAGCATGTAGGAGTCGTCGCCGGCGATGAACCAGCAGTCCTCGATCTCCGCGAGGTCGCGCAGCCGCCGTGCCACGTCCTCGTGGTCGGCGGCGTCGGAGAGGGAGATGCCGATCAGTGCGGTGACGCCGAGGCCGAGCGAGGCGGAGTCGACCGTCGCGCGGTAGCCGGTGATGACACCGGCCGTCTCCAGACGGTTGATGCGGTCGGTGACGCTGGGGCCGGAGAGGCCCACGAGACGGCCCAGCTCCGCATATGAGGCGCGACCGTTCTCCCGGAGTGCCTGGATGAGCTGCCTGTCCACCGTGTCCATGACGTGGGGCCTTCCATTATTCGGCGATCCTGCAAGTCTAGGTATAGAATCTAAGGCATGCGGGGTCAACACCCTGCGATTTCCTTCATCAGATCACTAACGATCTTCAGGAGTGATACACCGTGTTCACGATCGAGATGGCGCACGCACACATGCGACAGCTCCAGGAGCTGGCCAACCGATCCCGAGCCCACCAGCCCGTCGCGGCCGCCCGCGTCGACAAGGCACGCAAGCCGCTCGGCCGCAAGAAGGCCTAGTCACCGGCCTAGTCGGCACCGTTCGCCTCCCGGGGAGCGCGGGAGCCTCCCAGCTCCCCCTCCCAGCGGCGGTAGAGCCGGTGCGGCACCCCTGCCGCGTCCAGCACCCGCCCCGCGACGAAGTCCACCAGATCCTGGATGTGCGTCGCACCCGCGTAGAACGCCGGAGAGGCGGGCAGCACGACCGCGCCCGCCTCGTCCAGCGCCACCAGATGCTTCAGCGTCTGTCCGTTCAGCGGGGTCTCCCGCACCGCGACCACCAGTCGGCGCCGCTCCTTGAGCGTGACGCTCGCCACGCGCTGGAGCAGGTCCTTCGACAGCCCGAGCGCCACCCCCGCCACGCAAGCCGTGGACGCCGGGACGATCAGCATCCCCTTGACCGGGTACGAGCCCGAGCTCGGGCCGGCGGCCAGGTCCCCGGCACCCCAGTACCGCACGTCCGCGTCGGCCGCCAGGCCCTCGAAGGTCCCCGGCTTGCCGTCGGCTCCGCGTGCCAGCCACTCCGCAAGGTCCGCGCGCCAGTGCGCGTCACGGAAGGCGATGCCCGTCTCGTCCAGCAGGGTGAGACGCGAGGCCCGGCTCACGACCAGGTCGACGCTCTCCCCCGCGGCGAGCAGGCCACGGAGCACCGCCGCCGCGTAGGGCGTCCCGGACGCTCCGGAAACCCCGACCACCCACGGCGTGCGATTGCGCTCTGTCATACCTCCGAGACTATCCGGCCACGCCGTGCGGGCACTCAGTAAGGTGACCGCACGTTCCCGTAGGGGGAGCCGCGAAGGGGGCGAAGATGAGCACGACGGTCGATACCGGCTGGACGCAGACCCGCAGGGCCAAGGCGGCTGCCCAGCTGATGCTGGGCTGGGTGGCCCTGCTGTGGGCCCTGGAGGCAGTCGACCACCTCACCGGTCACGCCCTCGACCAGTACGGGATCGTCGCCCGTGACCCCGACACGCTCACCGGCGTCGTCTCCGCGGCCTTCCTGCACTTCGGCTTCGACCACGTCGCCGCCAACAGCGTCCCGCTGCTGGTCCTCGGCTTCATAGCCGCCCTGTCCGGGATCCGCCGGTTCCTCGCGGTGTGTGGCCTGATCCTGCTCGCCGACGGCCTCGGCACCTGGCTGATATCCCCGTCCGGCACCATGACGCTGGGTGCCTCCGGCATCGTCTTCGGCCTCTTCGGCTATCTGCTCGTACGGGGCTTCGTCGAGCGCAAGGCGCTGGGCATCGCGGTGGCCGTGGGCGTGGCCGCTGTCTGGGGCACCACGGTCGTCTCCGGCATCATGCCGACGGACTCGGGCGTCAGCTGGCAGGGACACCTGTGCGGCCTGGTGGCCGGCATCGTGACGGCCCTGTACTTCCAGCGCCCGGCCCGCCGCCGCCCGGCGGCCGTCACGGGCTGACCACCGCCCGGTCCGCGGGCGGGCCCGGGGCCTCCCGCAGCCCTGCCCGGGAAGCCGCTCGCGCATCTGCCGGCGTCGGTCCCGGCGGCGCCCCGGCCGCTGCGCTCGACGGCAGGTGGCAGGCTGCTCAGAAGGTCAGGCCACGCACCACGAGATCGGCCAGGGCGCACACGAAGAGGGCGATGCCGATGAAGCCGTTCACGGTGAAGAAGGCCCGGTTCAGGCGCGACAGGTCGTGCGGCGTCACGATGGTGTGCTCGTAGACGAAGGCGACGACGACGATCGCCAGACCGGCCCAGAACAGCGGGCCCGCGTCCGTGGCGAGCGCGTACCAGGCCAGCAGGGCCGTGGTCACGACGTGGGAGCCGCGCGCGCCCCACAGGGCGGCCGGGACGCCGAAGCGGGCCGGGACGGACTTGACGCCCTCCGCGCGGTCGGCGGCCACATCCTGGCAGGCGAAGATCAGGTCGAAGCCGCCGATCCAGACGCCGACCGCCAGACCCAGGATCACCGCGTCCCAGGACCACTCCCCGGTGATCGCCAGCCAGGCCCCGACCGGGCCCATCGCCTGGGCCAGTCCGAGGATGGCGTGCGGGAGGTTCGTGAACCGCTTGCCGTACGGGTAGACCACCATCGGGACGACGGCGACCGGCGCCAGCGCCAGACACAGCGGGTTCAGCAGAGCCGCCGAGCCGAGGAAGACCACGAGCGCGATCGCCGCACCGGTCCAGGCCGAGCGGACCGACACCGCACCGGTGACCAGCTCACGCCCCGCCGTCCGCGGGTTGCGGGCGTCGATCTCGCGGTCGATGATCCGGTTCGCGGCCATCGCGAAGGTCCGCAGCCCCACCATGCAGACCGTGACCAGCAGCAGCTTGCCCCAGTGCACGGTCCGGTCGAGCTGGAACATGGCGGTCAGGGCGGCGATGTAGGCGAACGGCAGCGCGAAGACCGAGTGCTCGATCATCACCAGCCGCAGGAAGGCCCTGACCTTGTTGGCGGCCTCCGGGGCGGGCCCCTGTCCGACCACTCCGTCGGCGGTGGCCATCATGCGACCTCCCTCCGGAACCGTTCGAGGTCGGCGAGCAGGTCCGGCGCCCGCAGCGCACCGAGGTCCAGCGTCCGGGCGGCGGGGCCGTCGGGCTCGCCCTCGGGCGGGGTGACGTGCGCGGTGACCGCCCAGTCGGCGCCGGCGGGCCGGGCGTCCAGGCGCAGGAAGTTGCCGGCCTCGACCGTGAAGGGCTCGGCCGCCGCCAGGGCCTGCTGCAACCGCTCCGCGAAGGCGTCGGCCTCGGTGTCCCGGGCGCCGGGCAGTTCGAAGCCGTCGCCGTCGCCGTCCGCGTCGTACATCAGCGTCCAGACGTCGCCGGGCCCGGCGAACTCCTCCGGGCTCACGCCCGCGTCCCGGGCCGCGGCGATCACGCCGGGCTGGGTCGGGTCGATCTTCGGGCGCGCCAGGACGACGTACGCCTCCGCGGTGCCGAGGTGCAGTTCCGGGCCGTCCACGGGGATCGGACTCACAGGCCGTACTCCTTCCAGCGGCGGTCCACCAGGGCCGCCGTCGCCGGGTCGGACTCCACCATGTCGGGCCAGCCGCCGTCGCGCGTGTAGCCCTCCTCGGGCAGCTTCTTGGTGGCGTCGATGCCCGCCTTGCCGCCCCAGAACTGCTGGTAGGAGGCGTGGTCAAGATGGTCCACCGGTCCCTCGACCACGGTGAGGTCGCGGGAGTAGTCCGTGTTGCCGAGGGCCCGCCAGGACACCTCGTGCAGGTCGTGGACGTCGCAGTCCTTGTCCACCACGATGATCAGCTTGGTCAGCGACATCATGTGGGCGCCCCAAATGGCGTGCATGACCTTCTGCGCGTGCTTGGGGTACTTCTTGTCGATCGAGACGATCGCACAGTTGTGGAAGCCGCCCGACTCGGGCAGGTGGTAGTCCACGATGTCCGGGATGATGATCTTCAGCAGGGGCAGGAAGAACCGCTCCGTCGCACGGCCGAGCGGGCCGTCCTCGGTCGGCGGGCGGCCCACCACGATCGACTGGAGCAGCGGCCGCTTGCGCATCGTGATGCAGTCGATCTTCAGGGCCGGGAAGGGCTCCTGCGGGGTGTAGAAGCCGGTGTGGTCGCCGAAGGGGCCCTCCGGGAGCATCTCGCCGGGCTCCAGCCAGCCCTCGACGACGACCTCGGCGTTGGCCGGGACCTGGAGCGGGACGGTCTTGCAGTCGACCATCTCGATCCGCTTGCCGGCGACGAAGCCGGCGAAGAGGTACTCGTCGATGTCGCCCGGCAGCGGCGCGGTGGACGCGTAGGTGACGGCGGGCGGGCAGCCGAAGGCGATCGCGACCGGCAGCCGCTCGCCCTTGGCCGCGGCGACGGCGTAGTGGTTGCGGCTGTCCTTGTGGATCTGCCAGTGCATGCCGATGGTGCGCTTGTCGTGGCGCTGGAGTCGGTAGAGGCCGAGGTTGCGCACGCCCGTCTCGGGGTGCTTGGTGTGCGTCAGGCCGAGGTTGAAGAAGGAGCCGCCGTCCTTGGGCCAGGTGAAGAGGGCGGGCAGCAGGTCCAGGTCGACGTCGTCACCGGTGAGGACGACCTCCTGGACGGGTGCGGAGTCGCCCTTCACCTTCTTCGGCGGGACGTGGACCATCGAGCCGAGCTTGCCGAAGGCCTCGCGCACCCCGATGAAGCCCTGCGGCAGCTCCGGCTTCAGCAGGCCGCCGATCTTCTCGCTGATCTCGCCGTACGACTTCAGGCCGAGGGCCTTCAGGAGGCGGCGGTCGGTCCCGAAGACGTTCATGGCCAGCGGCATGGCCGAGCCCTTGACGTTCTCGAAGAGCAACGCGGGACCGCCCGCCTTGTTCACTCTGTCGACGATCTCCCCGACCTCCAGGTACGGGTCGACTTCGGCCTTGATGCGCTTGAGGTCGCCCTCTCGCTCCAGAGCCCGGAGCAGCGAGCGGAGATCGTCGTAAGCCATAGGGGTCAGTATCCGTCACCAACTACGCTGGGAGCGTCACCGGGGCCCCTTGCGGGTCCGTCGCCACTGCCCGGGAGTCGGTCCCACACCGTGCTGCGCTACCTGCCGTTCCTGCTGATCATCGCGCTGACCATCTACGCCTTCATCGACTGCCTGAACACGCCGGAGCAGGAGGTCAAGCACCTGCCCAAGCCGATGTGGGTGATCATCATCCTGCTCTTCTCCATCGTGGGGCCGGTGGTGTGGCTGTTCGCGGGCAAGCAGCGGGTGGCCTCCGGCGACGTACGGCGCCCCCGGGGCGGCCGCACCCAGTGGGTGGCCCCCGACGACAATCCGGAATTCCTGAAGTCCCTGCGCGAGGAGCAGGACGACAAGAACCGGGACAAGGACCGGGACAAGGACAAGGACAACGGCAAGGACGCCGACTAGGGCCGGCCGGGCTTCCGGCCGGAAGGCCTCAGGAGGCCTTGGGGACCCGACTGAAGGACGCGTACGACTCGCGCAGCCGAGCCCGGCGGGCGTCCGTCCAGGCGGACCAGTCCGTCGGGCGTCCGGCCAGCGCGGCGTCCAACAGCTCGAAGTGCTCGTGCCAGCCGGCCAGGCAGTCGAGGCGGTCCTCGTCGGAGCCGCCGCGCTCGTTCACGAACCGGACGACCGTCGAATCGGTGCCGACCGCCTCCAGGTGGAAGCGGATCCGGCCCTGCTCGCTCACCGTGTACTCGGCGACGCGCTCCACGTCCCAGGCGGTGACGTGTCCGCTCGCCACGGTGGGGGTGTTCAGCCAGCGCAGCGTGACGGACCCGCCGAGCCGCCGCTCCAGCACGTCGGCCGCGGCCAGCCAGCCGCGCAGCCCCTCGGGCGTGGTCAGGGCGTGCCAGAGGGCCTCGTAGGCGTACGGGAGATGCAGCTCGAAGCGGAGCAGCCAGTGGTTCTCGCCGCGCCGTTCGCTGGTGGCATGGCTCACGAGGGACATGCCACCAGCGTCTCACTCCCGCCGGTCAGACGCCCGCGTACGAGTGCTTGCCGCTGAGCAGGATGTTCACGCCGTAGTAGTTCCAGATCCAGCAGGCGAAGGCGAAGAGGGCCAGGTAGGCGGCCTTGCGGCCCTTCCAGCCGGCGGTGGCGCGGGCGTGCAGGTAGCAGGCGTACGCCACCCAGGTCACGAAGGACCAGACCTCCTTGGGGTCCCAGCCCCAGTAGCGGCCCCAGGCGTCGCCCGCCCAGATCGCGCCCGCGATGATCGTGAAGGTCCACAGCGGGAAGACGGCCGCGTTGATGCGGTACGAGAACTTGTCCAGCGAGGCCGCCGAGGGCAGGCGCTCCAGGACGGAGGAGGTGATCCTGCCGGGCTTGCCGCCGCCGGCGAGCTTGGCCTCGTAGGAGTCCCGGAAGAGGTAGAGGACCGCGCCGGCCGCACCGAGGTAGAAGACGGCGCCGCAGAAGATGGCGGTGGAGACGTGGATCCACAGCCAGTACGAGTGCAGGGCCGGAACCAGCTGGTCGCTGTCGGTGTAGAGCCAGGTGACCGCGATGCCGAGGTCCAGCAGGACGGTGGTGACCAGGATCAGGCCGAGCCAGCGGACGTTCTTCTTGAGGGCGAGCAGCACCAGGTACGTGCCGACGGCCACCGTGGAGAAGGTGATCGAGAACTCGTACATGTTGCCCCAGGGGGCCCGCTCGACCGACATCGCGCGGGTGACCACTCCGGCCGCCTCGACGAGGAAGGCGAGCGCGGTGAGCGAGACCGCGATCCGCCCGTACAGGTCGCCCTGCACGGTGCCGCCGGCGGCGCCGGGGCCGTCCGGGACGTCACGGGTTCCGGCGCCGGAGCGGGTGGTGACCCGGGGCCGGTCCAGTACGGCCGTGGCGCCGCCCTTGCCGCGCACCTGCACGGCCGGGGCAGCCGACGCGGCCGCGGTGGAGCCGGTGAGCGCCGCGGCCGTGCGGGCCACCTTGCTGCGGCTACCGAAGGTCCACTCGGCGATGTGTGCGAAGAAGGCGAGCGTGTAGACCGCCATCGACGAATAGACCAGGTAGTTGCTGATCTCAGCCAGATTCTCGTTGGCTGCGGCTGCGAGCGGCGTCATCCGCGCTCTCCTTCAGGGGTTTCTTCGACAGGTTCGGCGGGCGTCGCGGTCGGCGCCTGCTCGTGCAGCGTGGCGGCGAGGTCCGCCAGTTCCTCCGGGAGTCTGGCGGACTCGCTGCGGCCGAGGCCCGCCATCTCCACGACGGTCACGCCGTCCTTGCCCGCCACGGCGCGCACCCAGATCCGGCGGCGCTGGATGAACAGCGACCCGGCCAGGCCCGCGATGGCGGCGATCGCACCCGCGAGGGCGAGGCCGCTGCCGGGCTGCTGGGTGACGGAGAAGGTGGCCCACCGCTCGATGCCCTCGAACGTTACGGTGCCCGCGCCGTTCGGCAGGGTCATCGTGTCGCCGGGCGCCAGCTTCTGCTTGAACTGCTCGCCCGAGGCGTCCTTGAACATCTCCATCTTGGAGGTGTCGAGTCGGTAGACGTTCTGCGGCAGACCCGAGTCCACGCCGAGGCTTCCGTGCCAGGCGTTGAGCATGAGCTGCGGGTTCAGCAGGGCGGGGAACTGCGAGAACATCGTTCCCATGCCCTCGCCGGCGAAGGTCGGCACGAAGACGGCGTTGAAGCCGAGCTGCTCCTGCTTGCCGTCCTTGTCCTTGTAGCCGTCGGTGACCTTGACGGCCCCGGTGGAGGTGAGGTTGCCGTCCTGCGGGAGCACCGGGACGGCGTCCTTGTAGATCACCTTCCCGGTGGGGTCGGTGACCGAGATGATCGGCGCATAGCCGTGGCCGAGCAGGTAGACCTTGGACCCGTCGATCTCCAGGGGCTTGTTGACCTGGATCTCGCGCTTCCGCGGCGTGCCGTGGGCGCCCTCGCTGAGGGTGACGTACGCCGTGAAGTCGCGCGGGGTGCCGCGCTGCGGGCCGGACATCTCGTAGGTGGCGTCGAAGCGGTCCAGGGTGAAGCTGAACGGCGGCAGGTCGTCCGGGTGGAAGAGCGTGCCGGGCTTGAAGTCGTCGTACTGGGTGAGCGTGTTCGAGAAGCCGGTGCCGCGCAGGACCAGCTTGCCGCCCTCCGACTTGAAGTACTGGCCCCAGGCGAAGGCGACGAGCATCACGATCAGCGCGACGTGGAAGATCAGGTTTCCGGCCTCGCGGAGGTAGCCCTTCTCCGCGGCGATGTGCCCGGTGCCCGCCTCGGTGCGGAAGCGCTTCGCGCCGAGCAGCGCCCTCGCGTACGAGAGGACCTCGTCGGGGGTGCTGTCGGTGCGCCAGGTGGTGTGGGCGGGCAGCCGGTCGAGCCTCCTGGGGGCGGCCGGCGGTCGGCCGCGGAGCTGGCCGACGAACTGCCAGGCGCGCGGGACGATGCAGCCGATCAACGAGATGAACAGCAGCAGGTAGATCGCGGAGAACCACACGGAGCTGTAGACGTCGAAGAGCTGGAGCGCCTCGGCGACTCCGACGTAGGACGGGTTGTCCCGCTTCCACTCGGCGACCTTCAACGCGTCGACGTTGGTCTGCGGGACGAGGGAGCCCGGGATGGCGCCGAGTGACAGCAGGAAGAGCAGGATCAGCGCCACCCGCATGGAGGTGAGCTGCCGCCAGAACCACCGGGCCCAGCCGATCACTCCGATGCCGACCGGACCGCTGTCCTCGACGGGTGCGGTGGAGAGCTGGGAGCCGGCCTCCGCCTCGGAGGGGTCCCCCGGGGAGGGCTCGGGCGGCGTCCCGGTGGGCGTCTTGTCTGTCGTACTCATGTCCGTCGGTTCCTCAGATCCCCACCGTGAAGCTTTGGGTCCAGCTCTGCATGTCGGTGACGATGCTGTCCCACCAACCTGTGACGAGCAGCAGGCCGGTGACGATCAGCATGCCGCCGCCGATGCGCATCACCCATGCATAGTGCTGCTTCACCCAGCCGAATGCACCGAGCGCCTTGCGGAAGGCGATCGCGGCGAGGACGAAGGGCAAGCCCAGGCCCAGGCAGTAGACGACGGTGAGCAGCGCGCCGCGGCCGGCGCTCGCCTGGTCGAGGGAGAGCGTGCTGACGGCCGCGAGGGTCGGGCCCATGCAGGGGGTCCAGCCGACTCCGAAGAGCACGCCGAGCAGCGGCGCGCCGAGCAGTCCCGCCGTGGGCCTGCGGTGGAAGCGGAACTCCCGCATGGTCAGGCCGGGGATCGCTCCCATGAAGAAGAGGCCCATGAGGATCACCACCCCGCCCAGGACGCGGGAGATGATCTCGTTGTTCTCCCGCAGGGTCTGGCCGAAGTAGCCGAAGAGCGCGCCGGTGGAGACGAAAACCGCGGTGAAGCCGGCGATGAACAGGAGCGCGCCCGCCAGCATCCGCCCGCGGCGGGCCTCGGCGAGGTCCGCTCCGCTCACGCCGGTCACGTAGGAGAGGTAACCGGGTACCAGCGGCAGGACGCACGGCGAGAAGAAGGAGACGAGCCCCGCGAGGAGCGCGATCGGCAGCGCCAGCAGCAGTGCGCCGTTCAGGACCGTCTCGTTCACACCCGTGGCCTCGGCGGCGAGGACGTACTCGACCACGGGGTCACCCCTCCGCGAGGACGGGGTCGATCATTGAGCGCAGCTGCTCCTCGCTGAGGGGGGCCAGGGTGCGCGCGGCGATCTTGCCCTCCTTGTCCAGGACGAGCGTGGACGGGATGGCGTTCGGGCTGAGGCTGCCCTTGGGGAAGCGGAGCAGCAGCTTGCCGTCGGGGTCGTAGAGGCTCGGGTAGGGGACCTTGAAGGTCTCCTCGAACGCGGCGGCGTTCTGCTTGCTGTTGTCGCGGACGTTGATGCCCACGAAGACGACGTCCTTGCCGGCGTCGGCGAGCTCCTTGGAGACCTTCGCGAAGGACGGGGCCTCGGCGCGGCAGGGCGGGCACCAGGAGCCCCACACGTTGAGGACGACGACCTTGCCCTTGAGGGCGGTGGTGTCGAGGGTCTTGCCGTCGATGGTCTCGCCGTCGAGCTTGGGGGCCTCGGCGCGCTCGCCCTTGGCCGCGGTGGAGATGCCGCTCTCGCCCGTGACGTAGTTGCCGCCGCTGCCGGTCGGCTTGCCGCTGTCCGTACCGCTGCACGCCGTGAGGGCGAGGGCGCCGGTGAGGGTCACTGCGGTCAGCAGGAGGGCGCGGCCGCCGGGTGAGCGGCGTCGGGGGGCGCGGCTAAGGCTCATGTGAAAAGTTTCGCATGAGCAATTCGCGGATCCTCCGCACCCCCCGGCCGGTTGTCAATGCCCTGGTCAGGTGGTGGTTCAGGCGGCGGCGAGGTATGCGTTCCAGCCGCCGGCGGGTGACTGGCCGGGGCCGAGGGCGCGCAGCCGGTCGAGCACCTTGGGGTCCTGGACCTCCAGCCAGTCGGTGAACTGCCTGAAAGACACGAGCCGTACATCCCTTTTGTCCGCCATGCCCTTGAGTGCTTCCTCGACGGCGTCCATATAGATGCCGCCGTTCCACTCCTCGAAGTGGTTGCCGATGAAGAGCGGGGCGCGGTTGGTCTCGTAGGCCCTGCGGAACCCGCCGAGATAGGTGGCGGTGGCCTGGGTGCGCCAGGCCGGGTAGTGGGCGGGCGCACCCCTCGTGGTGTTCTTCGACTGGTTGGCGAGGATGTTGTAGTCCATCGACAGCACCTCGAAGGAGTGCCCCGGGAAGGGCAGGGACTGCAGCGGCAGGTCCCAGATGCCGGACCTGCGCACGGGCCATACCTGGAGGCCGCCGGGCGAGCTGGCGTCGTAGCGCCAGCCCAGCTTCCGGGCGGTCGGCAGGAGGTTGTCCCGGCCCAGGAGGCAGGGGGTGCGGGCGCCGGTCAGTTCCTTGCGATAGTCGAAGGGCAGCGGTTCCGCATCGGTGAACCCGGTGTTCGTGCGCCAGCTTGTGACGAAGGACACGGCCTGATCGATCTCGCTCTGCCAGTCCTCTGGGGTCCAGCGGGCGACGGAGCCGGGCCCCCCGCAGAAGTGGCCGTTGAAGTGCGTGCCTATCTCGTGCCCGTCGAGCCATGCCTCGCGGACGTGGCCGAGGGTGGCACGGACGTTCTCGTCCTTCAGGTAGCCGATGTCGGACGCGCCGACGGGATTGTTCGGCGGCCGGTAGAGGTGCCGCTTCGACTCGGGCAGCAGGTAGATGCCGGAGAGGAAGAAGGTCATGGCCGCGCCGTGGTCCCTGGCGAGCTTCAGGAAGCGCGGGAAGAGACCGTTGCCGACCTCCCCCGCGCCGTCCCAGCTGAAGACGACGAACTGCGGCGGAGTCTCGCCCGGCTGGAGGGGCACCGGCGGGTCGGGCTGGTGGGGCTGCGGTCCGGTGTCGGCCGTCGAACCGTCACCGATGGGCCTGGCGGGCGCCTTCCCACCGGGCCCCGGGTCCTTCGCGGGCCCGGGAGCGCCGGGACCGGACACGCCGGGCAGTCCGCAGCCGGCGACTCCCATCGCGGCCGCGGCGCCAAGTCCCAGTCCCAGCAGCCCCCTCCGACTGACTCCCCTGATGTCGCGCATGTCACCGTCCCCATCGTCGTCAACACGCCCCGACCGAAAGTCCATATAAGCGGACAAGCCGACCGGACATGTGTGCTGACACGGTGATTCCCGCGCATCTTGTATTTAATGAGACAGATCTGTAACGGCCCGTAACGGACCGTCGGACCCGGAGACGGGACCGTCCCGATCCGGTCTGGTCCGACCCGGTCCTGTCCCGTCCCGTCCTGTCCTGTCCTGCCCGATCAGGCTCCGAACGCCTTGGAAGCGCCCTTCACCGGCTTCGCCCCGGCCAGCAGGTGGGCCGGGACCAGGTCCCGGGCCGGCTCGCTGTAGCCCACCGACACCAGCTTGTCGCCCTGGAAGGTGAAGGACGTCAGGGACGCGAGGGTGCACTGGCGGCGGCGCGGGTCGTGCCACAGCCGGCGCTTCTCCGCGAAACTGCGCACGATCCAGATCGGCAGCTGGTGGCTGACCGCCACCGCCTCGTGGCCGCGGGCCGCGTCGCGCGCGGCCTCCAGCGCGCTCATCATCCGGACCACCTGCTCGACGTACGGCTCGCCCCAGGAGGGCTTGAACGGGTTCGTCAGGTGCTTCCAGTTGCCGGGCTTGCGCAGCGCGCCGTCGCCGACGCCGAAGGTCTTGCCCTCGAAGACGTTCTCCGCCTCCAGCAGCCGGGCGTCCGTCGCCAGGTCCAGGCCGTGGGCCTTCGCGATCGGCTCGGCCGTCTCCTGGGCCCGCTCCAGCGGCGAGGACACCACGTAGGCGATGTCCCGGCTCTTGAGGTGCTCGGCGACCCGGTCCGCCATCCGGCGGCCCAGCTCGGAGAGGTGGTAGCCCTCGCGACGCCCGTACAGGACCCCGTCCGGGTTGTGCACCTCACCGTGGCGCACCAGGTGCACGACGGTGATGTCGGATGTCGCGTCGCGGCCGTCGGTGCTCATGCGGTGGCCTCCGCGGCGGCTCGGGCGGCGGCCGGCAGGGCTGCCGCGACGCGCTCGATCGCCTTCTCGTCGTGGGCGGTGGAGACGAACCAGGACTCGAAGGCGGACGGCGGCAGGTAGACGCCCTGCGCCAGCATCGAGTGGAAGAACGCGTTGAAGCGGAAGCTCTCCTGCTTCTTCGCGTCGTCGTAGTCGCGCACCGGGTCCTCGGTGAAGAAGACCGAGAACATGTTGGACGCGGTCTGCAGGCGGTGCGCCACACCCTCCTTCGCGAGCGCCCCGGCGACCAGGCCCTGGATCTCCGCCGAGACGGCGTCGACCTTCTCGTACGCGGCCGCGTCGAGCAGCCGCAGCTGCGCGAGGCCGGCCGCGGTGGCGATCGGGTTTCCAGAGAGCGTGCCCGCCTGGTAGACGGGGCCCGCGGGGGCGAGGTGGCCCATGACGTCGGCGCGGCCGCCGAACGCCGCGGCCGGGAAGCCGCCGCCCATGACCTTGCCGAAGGTCATCAGGTCGGGCTTGACCCCGTCGACGCCGTACCAGCCGGCGCGGGACGTGCGGAAGCCCGTCATGACCTCGTCGGAGATGTAGAGCGCACCGTTCTCGCGGCACAGGTCCGCGAGCCCCTGGTTGAAGCCCTCGGCCGGGGTGACCACACCCATGTTGCCGGGCGCCGCCTCGGTGATCACGCAGGCGATCTCGCCGGGGTGCGCGGCGAAGGCCGCCCGGACCGCTTCGAGGTCGTTGTAGGGGAGCACGATCGTGTCGCCGGCCTGCGCACCCGTGACACCGGGGGTGTCCGGGAGCGCGAAGGTGGCCAGCCCGGAACCGGCGGCGGCCAGCAGGGCGTCCACGTGACCGTGGTAGCAGCCGGCGAACTTCACGACCTTGGCGCGACCGGTGAAGCCGCGTGCCAGCCGGATCGCCGACATGGTCGCCTCCGTCCCGGAGGACACCAGGCGCACCTGCTGCACGGGCTCGATGCGCCCCACGATCTCCTCCGCGAGCGCCACCTCGCCCTCACCGGGTGTACCGAAGGAGGTGCCGCGTGCGACGGCCGCCTGGACGGCCTCGACCACCTCGGGGTGGGAATGGCCGAGGATCATCGGCCCCCACGAGCAGACGAGGTCCACGTACTCGCGACCGTCGGCATCCGTGAGGTACGGACCGGTGCCGGACACCATGAACCGGGGCGTACCGCCCACGGCGCGGAAGGCGCGCACGGGAGAGTTCACGCCGCCGGGGGTCACGAGGGAGGCGCGCTCGAAGAGCGTCTGCGAAACTGGGGCTTCATACGGGTACGGGTAGCTCACACCAGCCATGGTCTCAGAGGCTGCGACAGACTTGCGGGCGGGCGTTTCACCGCGTCGCCGCGGGGGAGGTCACTGCCATGATGATCAGGCTGCGTGGCGGGGGCCGCGGGGCCGGGACGAGCAAGACCAGTCGGGTGGAGATATGCAACGCGGTGGTGGACCGGGCGAGGGTACGGACGGCCTCGACCCGCAGCGCGCCCGCGAAGCCCGCGAGGCCCGCCGCCGGGGCAGGCACCGCAGGCGCGCCACCGAGGCGGCCGACGCCGTGCCGGAGCCCGCGACGCCGCCCGAGGACGCGCCCAGGGGCCGCGGCATGGGAGTGACCTACAAGTACTTCGGCGCCCCCGACGGCGCGACGGCGGCACGGGTCCCGGTGACGATGCGGCCGGAGGAACTCGGCGGGGACGAGCTCGGCATGGGCGGCCTCTTCACCAAGATCAAGCCAGAGACGATGGCCGCGATGGTGCTGACCGGCATCGAGGGCATACCCCTGCACAAGGTGCCGCCGCTGGAACTGGTCGTCCTCCACCCCGACTACGCGGTGGTCAAGCTCCCGACGACGGTGGTCGACCCGCTCCGCGGGATCGGGGAGGAGTCCGTGGGCGCCGCCGCCTTCATCTGGTCCACGGTCCCGGACCGCGGCGGCCCGAGCGACGCCTTCAACGTCTACCAGCTGCTCCACGAGTGGCAGGATTTCAGCCACCGTCTCCACGAAGCGGGGCATCAGCCCTACTGCCTGGTCTGGCCCTGACCGCCGTCTCTTCCCGAGCCCGGGCGGTGCACACCGGACCGGAGCACGACGTCGCCCGCTGCCACGGTCCGGGCGGGGTGCGGAGCCGTCCATCGTGAAACCGGGCACGAACCGGGCGCGACCCCGCCCCAATCCGGGTACGAGCCGGGCGCGATAGTCGAAAACCGGCCATGTTTTGCCGACTGCCCCGCTACCGCCCAGTAGCCGCGCAATAGCCGTGGAACGGCGCAACCGCACCGGAACACGGGAATGCAGACGACCCGTCACCAGTCCGTCCGGTAGGCACTTTCCGGACGGACCGGGACGGGTCCGCTTTGCTCCTGGGCGAGCCTGACGGACTATGTCCGTCCCGCTCGGGTCACCTGAGGTCGCTCAGCACACCGCTCACGTTGAGGACTTCGTGGCACTCCTGGGCCTGACGGCCGGTGGCCGGAGTGCCCGGCTTCGCACAGGTCACCTGGACGGTCACAGTCTGACTCTCGGTGATGCTGATGGGGGTGACCCAGTGGTAGTCCTGGTTGCGGAACGTCTCCAACGCGATCGTCGTGATCTTGCGGTCGCCGAAGTCGATCGTCAGCACGCCCTCGTCGCCCTGGAAGTTGGCCACCACGAGGTCCGTGATCCCGAACACCTTGCCCGCGGGCACCGTGTAGGACCCGGTCTTGCTCTGGCCGCCGCCGGTCTGCAGGTCGATGGTGGCCGAGCTCTGCAGCCCGCCGCCACCGCCGCCGGAGCCACCACCGGAGCCACCACCGCCACCCGCCCCGGGCTGGCCGCCCTTCGCCGCACCCTGGCCGGTACCCACACCGCCCGGCTGCTTGCCGCCGCCGGCCACCGGGTTCTGCCCCGCCCCGTCCGCCGCGGGCTCCGGGTTCCTGGCGGCCTCGGCCGCCGCCTCCTTCGCGGTGCTGCGCACGGCGGGGCGCACCAGCATGAACCAGGCGAGGAGCAGAGCGAGCAGCGCGGCCAGGACCGCGAGCAGCCATGTCGGGAAGACCGGGATCTGGACGAACTCCACCTCAAGCGGTGCCCGTACACCCTCGCGCTCGGGACGCGGCCCGGCCCCGCCGGCGTCCCCCGCCTCCCCGGCCTCCCCCGCCTCGGCCACCTCCACGGTGAACGGCCAGGTCACGGGGGATCCGAACCACACCGGGCTGCCGGTGCGGACCTTCAGCACCACCTCGGCGGATTCGCCCGGTTCCAGCTTCAGCGTGGGCGGGGCGACGTCGAACTTCAGCTCCTCGCCGGGCTGTGCGGGCGTGAAGCCCACCTTCACCGGGGCGTTCCCCTCGTTGCGCACGGCGATGCGGTATCGCCCGCGCAGCCATCCGCGGCGGCGTTTGGGAGCGCTCTCTGCGCGCAGTTCCCGGAACTCCTCCACGTGGACGGTGGTCTCGGGCACCCGCACGGCCTCGGGCTGCTCGGTGGGCAGCACGCGTACGGCGAGCGGCACGTCCCCGGCCCGCACCTGGGAGGAACGGGGCGGCGCCAGACGGATCGTCACCGTCTCCGAGGTGCCCGGGTACAGCGAGACGCGCTCGGGTTCCACCGTGGTCCAGGCAGCGCAGTCGCCGACGACTTCCAGGCGGTACGCCTCGACGATGTCGCTGTCGTTGCGCACGGTCAGGCTCGTGGTGGCGGTACCGCCCGGCATCACCGACACCGGCTCGATGTCGAGGACGGGCGCGCCAGGGCTGGGAGATGCAGCTGGGGATGTCACGCCACGACGCTACGGCCGCCGCCACGCACACCACCACGGACGCGGGGGCAAGGCCCCGGGCAGTCCCGGTGCCCCCGCAGACTTTCCCAACTCCTCCTGCACGGCCATCGGTTGGACCTCAACGTCGAGATCCGACCGGGCCGGCCACTTCCGTTACCCCACGACGCATCACGGAACAGGTACGACACATGCGCTGCGCTGATGACAACGGCATCATCCACACCTCCGGCACCGGCATATCCCGGCTCCCCGCCCAGGCCCCTGCGCCAGCCCCTGCCCCAGCCCCAGCCCCTTCTGCTTCTGCTTCTGCTTCTGCTTCTGCTCGCAGAACCGGTCGACGGGTGACGGTGGCCGTGTACGCCTCCGACCCGATCCTGCGCGTCGGGGTCGTCCACCAGCTGCGCCAGCGACCCGAGATCGAGCTCGTTCCCGACGCGGAGGCCGACGCTGCGCAGGTGTCGCTCGTGACCGTGGACAGCGTGGACGACGAAACCGCAGCCCTGCTGTACCGGCTGCGGCACAACCCCCACACCCGCACCGGACTCGTGGTCGGCACCTTCGAGTCGGGCGACGCGCTGCAGCGTGCCATCGAGTGCGGGGTCAGCGCGGTGCTCCGGCGCGCCGAGGCAGACCAGGACCGGCTCCTGCGGCTGGTGCTGGCCATAGCGAACGGCGAGGGGGTGCTGCCCGGAGACCTGCTGGCCAAGCTCCTCGACCACATGGGCAGCCTCCAGCGCTCGGCTCTCGACCCGCGCTCGGTGTCCCTTTCCACGCTGACGTCGCGCGAGGCGGACATGCTGCGCCTGGTGTCGGAAGGGCTGGACACCGCGGAGATCGCCCGCAAGACCTCGTACTCCGAACGGACCGTCAAGAACGTGCTGCACGAGGTCATCACGCGCCTGCAACTACGCAACCGGACGCACGCGGTCGGCTACGCCCTGCGCAACGGTCTGATCTGACCTCCCGGCACTGCCCGAAAGCGCACACGGCGCTTCCCCCGGGTCCGGCCGCGCGGCCCTGCCGGTCCGCGCGGCCGGACCGGCAGGGTGGCGGGGTGACAGGCAGGATGCGGGACCGGACTGTGAGGTGGGCCGTGAGGGGCACGGAGGGGTCCGGCCGTCGGCGACACCGCTGGGGGAGGGCCGGCGCGTCGATGCTGCTGCTGGCGCCCTTGCTCGCGGCGACGGCGGCCGCCGGACCGGGCGACGCCGGGGCTCAGCCCCTCGCGGCCGACGCCGGGAGTGGCCGGGTGGCGTACGCCGGTACGCGCCACCGCAGCCTGGGGCGGGTGGCGGACGGCACGACCGACGCCAGTACCCCGCTGTTCGGTGACGGGCCGGTCCACCTCGACGTCCAGCCCTCGGCCCTCGGCGACCAGCTCGTCTTCGCGAGCCGCCGCGACGAGCGGACTCCGCAGGTCTACCTGCGGTCCGCGGACGGATCGGTCCGCCGGCTGACCGGCGGCATGGACGCGGGCAACCCCCGGCTGACCCCCGACGGGCGGTCGGTCGTCTTCGACTCCGCCCAGCGCGCCGCGGCCGGGGGCGTCCAGCGCGACCTGTGGCTCGTGCGCACCGATGGCACCGGCTTGACCCGCCTGACCGACACGCCCGCGAACGAGGAGCACCCCACCGTCTCCGCGGACGGCGCACGCCTTGCGTACTCCTCCGACAGCGACCGGGCCGCCGGACCGCAGGTCTACGTACGCCCCCTGCGCGGCGGCGCCGCCACCCGACTCACCGACCCGGCGAACGGCCCGGCCACCGAGCCCGTGTGGAACCCGGTGGACGACGCGGCCCATCGCGAGGTGCTCGCCTACACCGCCACCGGGTCCTCCGGGCCCCGCCTGCGGTGGACGAACGGGCGCGTGGACGGTCAGCTGCTGTCCGGCGCCCAGGCCGGCTGGCGGACCCGGGGGGCAGCGTGGCTGCCCGACGGGGACGGTCTGCTCTTCGTCAGTCCGGACCGCACCTGTGACTGCAAGGGCGACTGGGACCACGTCTTCCAGGTGCCCGCGCATGCGGCGGACACGCCGAAGCTCGTGTACAGCGAGGACCGTGAGGTCGGCTCGCCCACCTGGCTCGGCCCCCTCCAGGGTGGCGGTGCCGTCGTCGAGCGGATCTCGGCGGGCGGCCCGCACGTGGTGACCCTGCAGGACGCACGGACGGACGGCTCCGACCCCCGTGACCTCAACCTGACCATCCTGAACGAGGACCCTGCGGCCGACACCAACACCGACCCGGCCAAGGACCCGCTGTTCCAGCCCGGCCCCGGCTTCGACCCGTGGACGGAGCGGCAGAACTACACGCCCGACGGGCGAAGGATCGTGGTGACCCGCTTCGAGGGCACGCCGGGCAGCAGGATCCAGCGGATCTGGACGGTCGACGCCGACGGCGCCAACGCCGCGGTCCTGCCGCTCGCCGGCCGTGCCCCCGGGGACTGGGACACCGACCCGACGTTCTCTCCCGACGGCAGGTACCTCGCCTTCACCCGTACCTCCCCCGGCGGCGTCGGCCAGGCTGCCGGGCCCGGGCGCATCCTGATCGCGGACGCCGCGACGGGGGCGATCCGCGGCGAGGTCGTCCCGCCCGCCGGACAGCCCAAGGGCGGCGACGCCCAGCCCACCTGGTCCTCCGACGGCACGACGCTCGCCTTCACGCGCAACCTGGTGATCAACGGCCACGGCGGCAACAAGCACATCTGGACCGTGCCCGTGGAGCACCTCGACCGGCAGCGCGACCTGAGCTCCACCGTCTGCTTCGGCGCCTGCGAAGTCATCGACGACAGCCCCGCGTTCTCCCCGGACGGCACCACCATCGCCTTCAACCGCAAGAACGGTGGCGGCCGCGTCGACGAACGCAGCGGCATCCTGCTCGCCTCCCCGGCGGGCGGCACCTGCCGGGTCCTGCTGCCCGACGCCGCCCGCGACAAGCCGGGAGCCTGCGGCCGCGAACTGCCCGAGACCACGGGCAACGGCCCCTACCAGCCGCGCGACGCCGCCTGGACCGCCGACGGCACGTCCCTGGTCGTCACCGGCCGCGGCTCCCGGGCCGCCAACAGCCCGGAGAAGCTCAAGCTGGTGAACGTCGCGACCGGTGCCCACAACCTGCTGGTCACCGGCCTGCCGGGCCGTCAGAAGGAACCCAGTGTGCAGCAGTCGGTGGACCTCGCGGTGCGGGCTCCCCGCAAGAGCGCGCCGCTCACCGTCGGCGGCTCGACCACCGTCCGGGTGGACGTCGTCAACCAGGGTCCGGCGGCCTCCCCCGGAACCCGGCTGACCGTCGCGCCTCCGCTCGGCGTGAGCATCACCGCGCTCACCGCACCCGGTGCGACCTGCGGCGCGGCAGCCCTGACCTGCGCGCTGGGCATCGTGACGCCCGGTACCACCGTCCCGGTGACCGTCACCCTGACCGGTGTCACCCCCGGTGACCAGAGTGTGGAGTGGTCGGTCACCGGTACCGTCCTCGACCCCCGCCCCAGCGACAATGCCGGCCGGACCGTGGTGCCGGTGCGCGAGGCCCCCGTCACCCCGGAGCCGACGCCGACTCCGCCCACCCCGACACCGGCACCGCCCACGACACCGGCCCCGCCCACGACGCCGCCCACGACGCCGGCTCCGGCGCCGCTGCCGCCCGCACCCCAGGCCGGCCCCGGCGTGAGCATCACCGCACAGCCGAACCCCGGCTACGTCGGCGGCCGCGTCGTCGTCACCGTCACGGTCGCCAACGGTCGCGACGCCCTGGCCACCGGCCTGCGACTGCGCATCGGGCTGCCCGGGGGAATCCCCCACGACGGACCGCCGCCCGGCTGCGACCGGAACTGGACGTGCGCGCTGCCGGACCTGACTCCGGGCGCCAGCAACGTGCTGCGGGTCGTCCTCAGCCCGGACAAGGCGCTCACCGGCCAGGTCACCGCGCACCTCACCACGACCGGCACGGACGCCGACCCGGGCGACAACACCGCACAGCAGGAGCTGCGCATCCTTCAGCCGCGCATCGTCGCGGTCCCGCCGATCGGCAAGCCGGGCTTCGTCACCTCGGTACGGGGCGAGGACTTCCCGCCCGGCGCGCCGGTGCGGTTCGCGTGGAAGCCGGGCATCACGGCCGCGGCGGCACCGACCGTCCCCCAGGCCGACGGCACCTTCATCGGCCAGCTGCTGATCCTCGCCAAGGACCAGACCGGCCCGCGCGTCATCACCGCGAGCGGCCCCGGATTCTCTCCGGTGCAGACCGACTTCCTCGTGGTCAACGGCACGGTACAGCCGCCCGACGAGGTGAGCCGCCGGTGATCCACGAGGTCGACGAAGGGCTGCGGCGGCTGCTCGCGGAATCAGGTCTGGAGGCGTCGGGCGTCGAGGTCGTCTTCGACGCGCCGACCCGCGACTGGGCCGCCCGTCGCAGCGCGCCCACCGTCTGCGTGTTCCTGTACGACATCCGGGAGGACCCGACCCGGCGCGGCAGCGGCGGGGGCGAGGTGTACGACGCGGACGGGTTCGTCGTCGCGCGCCGCACCCCGCCGCGCTGGTTCGAGCTGACGTACCTGGTCACCGCCTGGGCGAGCAGGCCTCAGGACGAGCACCGGCTGCTGTCCCAGGTGCTCTCCTGCCTCGTGGCCACCGATACGCTGCCCCCGCGCCTGCTCACCGGGACCCTCGCCGACCTCGGCCTGCTCGTGGACGTGGACGCGGGCGGCACCGGCATGGACGCGCCGGCCGCCTCCGACGTGTGGTCGGCGCTCGGCGGCGAGCTGAAGCCTTCACTCGGGCTGCGCGTGAAGGCCCCGCTGGCCGGGATCAGCAAGCTCACGGCCCCGCCGGTCACCCAGGGCCTGGTCGTGGACTCCGTACCGCAGGCAGGGCCGGACGGGGACGGCAGCCCGCGCCGGCTGCGCTACGTCGAACTGGGCGCGCCGGGACCGGAGGGCTTCGGCGGCTCCCGGGAACGGCCCAAGGCCCCCGCCCGCCGCCGCAGAGGAGAACGCCAGCCGTGACGCACACCCTCCAGCCCCCGGCCCCTCACCCGGCTGCGGAACAGGAACGGGCCCCGGAACAGGAACGGGCCCCGGGACAGGAACGAGGCCCGGGCCCGGAGCGCGGCGACGGAATCCCGTACCTGTGGGCACGGCTCCGGCTCGTCGAGGAACGGGTCCGGCAGTCCGTGGAGCTCCGGCGAGCCGTCGATCCCGACCCGGACGACCCCTTCCGCGGCCAGTACCTCACGCCCGAGGCCGCCGTCCGGATCCTGGACGAGGAGCGCGGCCCCGGCCTGCCCCTGCCCGCGCCGGTCGACCCGCCGCCGTCCGGCTCACCGCTCGGCATCCTCGTCGCACGCTTCGGGCTGGATCCCCTGGACGTGAATCTGCTGCTGGTCGCGCTGGCCCCGGACCTGGACGCGCGGTTCGAGCGGCTCTACGGCTACCTCAACGACGACCTGACGCGCCGTCGGCCGACGGTGGGACTCGCCCTCGACCTGTGCGGGCACGGCCACTTCTCCGCCGCGCGCTTCCGGCTCTCCCCCGAGGCACCGCTCGTCGCAGGCGGCCTGCTGGAGGTCACCGAGCCCGAACGGCCGCCCCTTTCCCGGGTGCTGGCCGTCCCGGACCGGGTCACCGCCCACCTGCTCGGCGGCACCGCGCCCGACCGGCGACTGGCCGAGGTGCTCGGCCCGGCCGCCGACGACCCGGCCGTCGACCCCGGCGAACTGCACCGGGCCGCCGCAGCGGCCGGGAACGGGACCGGCCACGTCCACCTGCGTACCCGTGGCGGAGACCCCGAGGGCCTGGCCGCCGCGGCACTGCGGGCCCGCGGGCTGCGCCCCCTGGTCCTGGACCCCGTGGCGCTGGCGCACCACGCCGGCGCCCTGCCCCTTCTGGCCCGCGCCGCCGCCCGAGAAGCCAGGCTGCTGGGCGCCGGTGTGCTGCTCGGGCCGCTGGAGGCGCTGCCCGACCAGCCCGGCGAGCGGGCCCACGTCCTGCGCACCCTGTGCGCGGTGCTGCGCGGCATCCCGCTGTTCACGTACGGCACGAGCGGCTGGGAGCCCTCCTGGGCGGCCGCCACCCCCGTCTCCCTGACGGTGGCGGCCCCCTCCCCCGACCGGCAGGCCGTGCGCTGGCGGCACGCGCTGGAACGGGCCGCCGCGGAGCACGGCGGTACGGACGCGGCGGACGCGGGGAGCGGTCCGGACGCGGGGAGCGGTCCGGGCGGGGCGGCGGCCCTCGCCCGGTCCGTGTCCGCGCACCGCCTCGACGCCGGGCAACTGCGGCGCGCCGCAGACACCGCGTCCCGTACCGCCGCTCTCGACGGCCGCCCCGTCTCCCCCGCCGACCTGCGGACCGCCGTACGCGCCCAGAACGGCGCGGGCCTGGCCCGCCTCGCCCGCCGCGTGGAGCCGGCCGTGGGGTGGGACGACCTGGTCCTGCCCGCGCCCACCCACCGCCGGCTGCGTGAGCTCGCGGTGCGTGCCCGCCACCGCGACCAGGTGCTCGGGCAGTGGGGCATGCGGCCCGGCGGAGGGCGCGGGCGCGGGGTGATCGCGCTGTTCGCGGGCTCCTCCGGCACCGGGAAGACCATGTCGGCCGAGGTGGTCGCCGCCGACCTGGGCATGGACCTGTACGTGGTGGACCTGTCCACGGTCGTCGACAAGTACGTCGGCGAGACGGAGAAGAACCTGGAACGCATCTTCACCGAGGCATCGGCCGTGAACGCGGTACTGCTCTTCGACGAGGCCGACGCGATCTTCGGCAAGCGCTCGGACGTGAAGGACTCCCACGACAAGCACGCCAACATGGAGTCGGCCTACCTGCTCCAGCGGATGGAGTCCTTCGACGGCATCGCCATCCTGACCACCAATCTGCGGGCCAACCTCGACGAGGCGTTCACCCGCCGCCTCGACGTGATCGCGGACTTCCCGGTGCCCGACGCCGCACAGCGCCGGGCCCTGTGGGAACGCTGCCTGGGCGACCGGGTGCCCCGGGCCGATGACGTCGACCTCGGCTTCTGCGCCGACCGGTTCGAACTGGCCGGGGGATCCATCCGGGCCTGCGCGGTGACGGCCGCCTACTTCGCGGCAGCGGCCGGGGGGCCACTGACGATGGGCCAGGTGATGACGGCCGTCGCCCAGGAGTACCGCAAGCTCGGACGCCTGGTCCTGGAGGGTGAGTTCGGACCGTACCTGGGGCAGGTCGCGGACGTGTGACCCGTCGGCGGTCCGGACGGACTGTCCGGGCGGACTGTCCGGGCGTCCGGTCCGGACGGACGAGCGGGCGGGCGGGCTGCCTGGACGGCCCGCCGGGAGGAGACCGGAAGGGCAGCGCGCTTGCCCCTGACCAGGCCCGAACGCCCCTGCCGGCGGCCGTCGTCGCGCGGAAGGCTGTGACCGGAACCGATAGCCGATCCGTGTCGAAGGAGCGAGCATGCCGACGTACCTCACCCCGGGCGTGTACGTGGAGGAGGTGCAGTCCGGTGCTCGTCCGATCGAAGGGGTCGGCACCGCCGTCGCCGCGTTCGTCGGGTTCGCCCAGAGCGGGCCCTTCCACGAACCGACGCTGGTCACCAACTGGGACCAGTACGCACAGCACTTCGGTGGCTTCACCGAGGGCTCCTACCTGGCCCACGCGGTCTACGGCTACTTCGCCAACGGCGGCGGCGCCGCGTACGTCGTCCGCATCGGCGGGCCGACCGCCGATGCCTCCGCACCGGCCGCCGCGGGATCGGTACCGCCGCCGCGCGCCGCGCAGCCCGTCGAGCTCGGCGGCTTCCTGATCACGGCACGCCCGGGCATCGCCGGTGTGTCCGTCGAGATCGCCGACGCCGACGGGGACAACCCGCCGGAGGACCGCTTCAAGCTCCTCGTCCGCCAGGGCGAGCAGATCGCCGAGACCTACGAGGCCTCCGCCCGCAAGAACGTCAAGGGCTACCTCGTCACCCAGGCACGCGCCTCGAAGCTGATCGAGGTCACCGAGCAGCGGTCCGCCACCCAGACCCGGCCGGCCGGCCAGACCGTGGCCCTGCCCGACGCGCCGGGCCCCGTGGCGGCCGCGACAGGCCAGGCGGCCGTGTCCCGGCTCGACCCGGCCGAGTACGTCGGCGACGCGGGCGCCCGCACCGGCTTCGCCGGCTTGGAGACCATCGACGAGATCACCATGGTCGCGGTGCCCGACCTGATGAGCGCCTACCAGCGCGGCGAGATCGACGCCGAGGGCGTGCGCACCGTACAGCTCGCGGTGATCTCCCACTGCGAGCAGATGGGCGACCGGGTGGCCGTCCTGGACACCCCGCCCGGCCTGTCCGCGCAGCAGGTACGCACCTGGCGCAACGACGACGCGGGCTACGACTCCCGCTACGCCACCCTCTACTACCCGTGGGTGAAGGTCTTCGACCCCGCCTCCGGCCGCAACACGACCGTCCCGCCGAGCGGCCATGTCGCCGGAGTGTGGGCGCGCAGCGACGCCGAGCGCGGCGTGCACAAGGCCCCCGCCAACGAGGTCATCCGCGGCGCGGTGGACCTGGAACTGCGCCTGAGCAAGGGCGAGCAGGACCTGCTCAACCCGATCGGCGTGAACTGCGTACGCGCCTTCCCCGGCCGCGGCATCCGGATCTGGGGTGCGCGCACCCTCTCCTCCGACCCGGCCTGGCGCTACCTGAACGTGCGCCGCCTCTTCAACTACCTGGAGGAGTCCATCCTCCTGGGCACCCAGTGGGTGGTCTTCGAACCGAACGACGACCGGCTCTGGTCCAGCATCCGGCGCAACGTCACCGCGTTCCTGACTGAGGAGTGGCGCCGCGGCGCGCTGTTCGGCCGCACGGCGGCGGAGGCGTTCTACGTGAAGTGCGACCGGGACAACAACCCGCAGGAGTCGATCGACCAGGGCCGTGTGGTCTGCGAGATCGGTGTGTCGCCCGTGAAGCCCGCCGAGTTCGTGGTGTTCCGGCTGGCCCAGTTCTCCGACAGCACCAGCCTCGTCGACGAGTGACCCTCCGGGGCGGCGGCACCGTCGGCATCCGCAGGGCCGACAGCACCAGCAGCACCAGCAGCAAGGAAAGGTGAAGGACAGTCATGGCAGAGGGCGATGCTCTTTCCACCCATATCTTCGGCGTGCAGCTCGGCGGCTACCTGGTCGAATCGATCCAGGAGATCAGCGGCCTGACCGTCGAGGAAGAGGTCGTCGAAGTCCGCCAGGTCAGCGCGGAGGGCAAGCAGATCATCCGCAAGCAGCCCGGCGCGCGCCAGGCGGGCGAGGTCACGATCACCCGAGGACTCGACAAGAGCAGCGAGTTCACCAAGTGGATCAAGGAGACCCTCAACAACGGAGCGGTCGACACCGCGCGGCAGAACCTCACGATCGAGATCAAGGACTCCACGGGCGCGACCATCCGCCGCATCCAGCTGATGCAGGGCTGGGCCTCTAAGTGGGAGGGCCCCTCCCTCAAGGCCGGCGAGTCCGCCGCGGCCACCGAGTCCGTGACCATCGTGTTCGAGGAGATCATCGTCGAATGAGGCGCCGTACCGTGACCGCGGGCAGCCTGGAGGAGATCCTCCAGGTCACGGCGCCCACCCAAGCCCCGGAGCAGGCGGCGGCGCCCCCGGCCGCCGCCGCTCCGGCCCCCCGTGAGGACCACGGGTTGCGCACGGAGTTCGAGTTCGAACTACCGCGCGGCTACGTGGACGAGGCGGGCACGGTGCACCGGCACGGCTCGATGCGCCTGGCCACCGCACGCGACGAACTCCGCCCGCAGATCGACCTGCGGGTCAAGGAGAACCCGGCCTACCTGAGTGTGGTGCTGCTGAGCCAGGTGATCACCCGGCTTGGGACCATCACCGACGTGCACGCGGGGGTCGTCGAGCGGATGTACGCGACCGACGTGGCGTTCCTCCAGGACTTCTACCGGCGCGTCAACAGCGAGGGCCACACCCGCGCGGCGGTCACCTGCCCGCACTGCGACGGCGGCTTCGAGGTCGACCTCTCCGGTGGGCGCCTGGGGGAATCGTGACGTACGCGCTCCCCCGGCTCCGGGAGGAGATCGCGTACATCGCCTACCACTTCCACTGGCGGCGCGACGAGATCCTCGACCTGACCCACGGCGAGCGCCAGGACTGGGTCACCGAGATAGCTCGAATCAACACCCGTGTGAACGAAGGCGGTTGAGAAAATGGCATGGCGGGACAGGCTGCGTCGACGCGCCGCTGTGCCGGAATCCCTGCCGGAAGCCGCGCCGGACTCCGTGACCGGCGCCGGCACGTCGGCACCGGGTGCGGCGGCGCGGAGCGCTGCCGCACCCGGTGACTGGGACGGCGGCTGGCGGATGACCGCACCGCCCGTGCTGACCGTCTCGCGTTCGGTCACCGGCGTCAGCGACGGACTCGCCTTCCGTTCCGGCCTGGCCGCGTGGCGCAACCCGTCGTTCGACACGGGCCTCGCCCACGGGCTCCTGCCGTCCGCCCCGGCCGGACTCGTCCGCGGGGTCGCCCGCCCCGCCACCGCCCGTCCCACCCACAGCGGCGGCGGGCCGCTGCTGCTCCGGGCGCTGCCCACCGAGCCGACCGAGCCCACCGAACCGGGTGCTGGCCATCAGCCCGAGCAGGCGCGGCCCGTGCGCGAGACCCCGCAGGTCTCGCGCCGCCCCGGGCCGGGCGCCGCCGCACCGGGCCCGGGGCGCCCGGACACCGCACGACCGAAGCCGGGTGCGGACCGTCAGCCGGACGCCTCCGCACCGGGCCCGGTTGTCTCGCGAGCCGGGGCCCGGGGGACCTCGGACCGGACCGCGGCTCCGAAGCCCGCGTCCGGGTCCGGATCCGGGTCCGGGTCCGGGTCCGGGTCCGCGGCGAACGCCGTGTCACCGACCCCCCTACGGCCGCGGGTCAAGGGTTCCGCGGCCGGGTCTGCAGCCGGGACGAGGGGCCTGGTATCCACGCCTTCCGCAGCCGTACCCGAGGCATCCGCGCCCGCGGTGCAGCGGGCCGCCGAGCCCGCCCGGACGGCGCCGCCCACGCCGTTCCCCGTGGTCCGCCGTATCGCCGTGGTCCCCGGGTCTTCCGCCGCCGAAGGCATGTCCGGCCCGCCCGCCCAGCGGACCGCCACCCCCGCACGGGCGGCCGCGGCCCGCCGGCCCGCTCGTACCGGCGAGGAAACTCCCGGCAGCGCCCGCACCCCCGCGGTCCGGCCGCGCCCGGTCGGGCGTACGCTCACCGTCGCCCGCGTCCCTGCCACACCGCAGCGCCGCGTGGCCGCTGTCCGTCCCCCCGCCGTACCCGTGGCCGGCCCAGGTGCGCCGGTCCAGCGGGCGCAGCCCCGCGCCCCGCTCGGCACGCCTCCCACCGAGTCGGCGCCCCCGTCCACACCATCAACGCCCCCGGCACCGGCCGCCGTACCCGCCCTGCCCGTGGTGCAACGCCAGACCGAACCCACCACTGCACCGGCAACACCCACCGGGAGCAACCCGGCACCGGCCGCCGTACCCGCCACGCCCGTCGTACAGCGTGAGGCCGAACCCACCACCGCAAGCACGCCAGCACCGGCACCGGCACCGGCTCCGGCTCCGGCTCCGGCTCCGGAAAGGCCGATGCGCACCCGCGCACCACTCGGCGCACCACTCACCGAACTCCCCCCCACCGCCACACCGACCGCAGCGCGCGACACCAACCCCACCACCGGCCCGGCAGCAACCACCCCCGCCATGCCCACCCTGCAACGCCGACCCGAACCCACCACGGGCAACCCGGCAACGAACGAACCCCCGCACACCCGCGCCCCGCTCGGCACCCCACCCACCGAGACAGCCCCCCGGGCCACACCCACCACCCCCAACGCCGCACCCGCCCTGCCCGTGGTGCAACGCCAGACCGAACCCACCACCGCACCGGCAACACCCACCGCAACCACGCCGGCTCCGGCTCCGGCACCGGCACCGGCACCGGCACCGGAAAAGCCGATGCGCACCCGCGCACCACTCGGCGCACCACTCACCGAACTCCCCCCCACCGCCACACCGACCGCCACGCCCCACACCAACCCCACCACCGGCCCGGCAGCAACCACCCCCGCCATGCCCACCCTGCAACGCACGGCGGACGCGCCTGCCGGGCAGCATCGGTCGGTACCCGCGGATCGGTCCGTGCCGCGCGGACGCCCGGGTCTGGGGGCGCCCCTTCCCGCGCTGCCGCGGAGCGCAGCCGCGCCCCGGGCCGCCGCGCGGCCACAGGCGCCGGCGGTCCACGCGCCCCCGCCGGACGGGGGCGGCTCGCACCGCGGCGGCATCCAGCGGACCACCGCCACCCCGCCTCGCTCGGGCCCCGTGCCGGGTCCGGTCCCGCTCGTCGCCGCCCGAGCCGTCGGCAAGCGGGCGACGCCCGATGCACCCCCGTCCCTCCAGCTGCTGGCGGCGCGGCCCCTCGCCCTCGGCACCCGTGACGTGGCGGGCATGGGCAGCGCGCCGGCCGCCGCCCCTCGGACGGCCGGCCGGCCTGTGGTCCCGGCGCGCTGGTCCGCCCCGTCGGCAACCGCCCCGCAGCAGGTCCAGCGTGCCGCGGCCCCCGCCCCCGGTACGGCCGCCCCCGCCGCCCCCGGCCGAACCGGCCGCTCCACACCGACCGCACCCACCGCACCGGCCGTGCGCCCGGCGCCCGTGTCGGCCGCGGCCCCCGCCAGGACGGCGGCGGCGCTCCTGCCCGTGACCGGCCCGTACACGCCCCCGCTCGTGGTCCAGTCGGCACCCGCCGCTCCGGCCTCCGGTTCCGTGCCGGTCGTACGGCCCGGGGCGCCGGCCCCCACGGCCCTCCCCGGTCCGTCCGCCCCCGGTCCGGCCGCCCCCGCTCCGCCGCCCAGCCCTCCGGCGCCCGGCCCGCCGCCCCCCGTACAGCGCGACACGGGCCGGACCGGTCCCACCGCGACCGCGACCGCGGCCGCCCGACCCGGCGGCGGACGCGAAGCCGCACCCCACGGCGGCGGCGACCTCGATCTGGACGACCTGGCACGACGTCTGCTCGACCCGGTCGCGCGCCTCCTGCGCACCGAGTTGCGGCGCGGCCGGGAACGCGCGGGCCGGCCCTTCGACGGGCGCCGCTGAGAACACTGACGAACGAGAAACGGATGACGACACACCGATGACGGACAACATCTTCGCGACCAGTGTGTTCTTCCGGCTCGCGATCGGCGGCAACGACCTGGGCGCCTTCCACACCTGCTCGGGCATGGGCGCCGAGGTCGAGATGGAGAGTTACGCCGAGGGTGGCAACAACGGCTTCACCTGGCAGCTGCCCGGCCGCGTGACCTGGTCGAACATCACTCTCACCCGGCCCGTCACCGCCGACACGGCGAAGATCGGCCGCTGGCTCGACGAGACACTGCGGCGGGTCGAGCCGAAGGACGGGGAGATCGTGGCGCTGCGGCCCGATCTGAGCCGGATCATCAGCTGGCAGGTGTTCGGGATCGTTCCGGTGCGCTGGCAGGGGCCGTCCTTCGACCCCGCCAACTCGGCCGCGGCCGTGGAGACGTTGGAGATCGCCCACCAGGGGCTACTGCCCTCCTGACCGCCCGCCCCGGCCCCTCCCCCACCCACCCGTCCTCGTACGCCCCGCACCCGCACCAGCCCTCGCCCCCGCCCCCGCCCCGGAAGGAAGTCCACGGCATGGCCTTTTCGGCACGCGCCAGCCGCGCCCGGGCCCAGCTCACCCTCAAGGAGCCCCCGGCCTCCGTCGGAGCCAGGCCCGGCGGGACGATCGCCCGCCTCGACCTGCAGTTCAACCCCTCGACCCTGCAGCTGGGCAAGACCACCGAGTGGCGGCGCTCCCCGTCTCGGATGGCGGGCCAGTCGGCCCTGCCCGAGTTCGTCGGCAGTGGCCCGCGCACGCTGAGCCTGGACGTGTTCCTGGATGCCACCGCCACCCACGACAACTCGGTGGAACAGGCGGTGGAGAAGCTGATGAAGGCATGCGTGCCGACCCCGGCCAGCCTCGGCCGCAAGAAGCCGGCGAGCCCCTGGGTGCGCTTCGAGTGGGGCAGCGCGCGGACGACGTCGTTCGACGGGGTCCTGTCGAACCTGTCGGTGTCGTACACGCTCTTCGACGTGGACGGGAAGCCGCTGCGGGCCACCTGCTCGCTGTCCATCGAGGAGGCGAGCGTGGACCCGCCCGGTCAGAACCCGACCTCCGGCTCGCGTACCGCCCGCAGCACCCACACCGTGGTGGCGGGCGACAGCCTGGCCATGCTGGCCTGGCGCGAGTACGGCGATGCGACGGCCTGGCGGGCCATCGCGGAGGCGAACGGCATCGACGACCCGATGGCACTCGTCCCCGGCACCGAGATCGTCGTGCCGGCCACACGGGACCGGCACGGCGAGGAGGAACAGCGGTGAGCGGGTCGGAGTCGGGGGGCCGGTCGTTCGCGGCCGACCCCATCGTGGAAGCCCCAGGCGAACTGCCGCAGATCTGGACGGCGCAACTGGTCAGCTGCGTGGTCGACGAGAACGTGGGCCTGCCCGACACGGCGGTGCTCACCTACCGCGACCCCGACCACGAGTTCCTGCGCGCCACCGGCATCACCATCGGCACCCCGCTGCGGGTGTCGGTGGCGACCGTGAAGGGGCAGGCCCGGGAGCGGCTGTTCAACGGCGAGGTCACGGCCCTGGAGATCGACCGGGACCGCACCGGCTCGTTCACCGTCGTACGCGCCTACTCCACGGCGCACCGCCTCCAGCGCGGCCGCAAGGTCGTCGCCTACCGGAACATGACGGCCGCCGCCATCGTCCGCAAGGTGGCCGCCGGAGCCGGCCTGGCCGTCGGGAAGGTGGAGGCCGCGCCGGTCACGTACCAGCAGCTGTCCCAGGCGAACGTCTCGGACTGGGACTTCCTGCAGTTCCTCGCCGGTGAGAGCGGCGCACAGGTACGCGTCGACGACAACGGCGTGCTCCAGTTCACCCGGCCCGTGCAGGCGTCCGGTGCGCCCTCCCCGTCGACGTCGGCGGTGCGCGACCCGATGGTCCTGGAGTACGGACGCAACCTCCTCGCCCTGCGGGCCGCCCTGTCGGCGGCCGACGGCGCCTCGAAGGTGCAGGTACGCGGCTGGGACGTGACCACGAAGCGGCCGCTCGTCGCCGAGCAGCCGTCCGTGGTCAGCGACACGGTGGTGCCGGGCCTCGCCCCGCAGTCCGCCACCCGCTTCGGGGCGGCGTCCGTGTCCGTCACCGACACCCCGTACCGCACACAGGCCGAGACGACGGCGGTCGCGAAGGCGGCTGCGGCCCAGATCAGCTCCGGCTTCGGCGAGCTGGAAGCGGTGGCCGAGGGCAACCCGCTGCTGCGCGCCGGCAAGCCGGTCGCGCTCGGCAACGTCGGGCAGGCGTTCTCCGGCCGGTACACGGCGACGGCCGTCCAGCACGTCCTGGAGCCGCACGGCGGCTTCCGCTCGACGGTGTGGGTCAGCGCCAGCCCGGACCGCTCCCTGACCGGTCTGGTCACCGGTGCGAACGCGCCGGGCCGCGGGCCGCGCATACCCGGTCTGGCGATCGGCGTGGTGACGGACGTGCGCGAGCCGAACGGCTCCCAGCGCGGCGCGGTCCGGCTGAAGTTCCCCTGGCTGGACGACACATACGTCTCCGACTGGGTCCGTACCGTCCAGTGGGGCGGCAAGGGCGGCGGCGGGGTGGTCAGCCCGGAGGTCAACGACGAGGTACTGGTCGGCTTCGAGCAGGGCCTGCTCGACAGCCCGTACGTCATCGGCGGCCTCTACAACGGCGTCGACGAGCCCTCGCCGCACGACGTACCGCTGGTCGACGCGACGAGCGGCAAGGTCAACCGGCGCTCGATCGTCTCGCGTTCGGGCCACCGGGTGGAACTGCTGGACGCGGCGGCGCCCGGCCCGTCCGGGCTGCGGCTGGTGACCGGGGACGAACGGCTCGAAGTACGCATGGACGACCGCCGGGACCGGATCGAGGTCACCGTGTACGCGGGCCGGGGCCGTCCCGCGACCTCCGTCCTCATGGACAAGGACGGCATCACCCTCGACGCCCGGCAGGGCACCGTGAAGGTGTCCGGCCGCCAGGTGGACATCGACGGCACCGCCGGGGTCAGCATCGGCGGCCGGTCGGTGAAGGTCTCCGGAACCTCGGACGTCACGGTCGACGGCGGCCTGCTCGCCGTCCTCAAGGCCCGCCTCATCCGTATCAACTGACCCCGCAGCCCCCTACACACCGACCGCCGTCCCCGAGGAGCACCCGATGCCAGCCGCAGCCCGTACCGGCGACCCCACCAACCACGGTGGCCGGCTCGCCACTCCGCCGCCCGGCGCCGCCGCGGCGGTGGCCACGGTGCTGATCGGCGGCCGGCCCGCCGCCGTCGTGGGCAGCCTGCACGTCTGCGTGGTCCCGCCGCACGCCGCCCTCGGACCGGCCAACGTGGTCATGCCGAACCCGACGGCCCTCGCCTCGGGGACGGTCCTCATCGGGGGACTGCCCGCCGCACGCGCCCGCGACCAGACCGCGTGCGGCGCGATGGTCCTCACCGGCGCCCCGGACGTCCTGATCGGAGGCGTGTGATGAGCGAACGGTTCATCGGACGCGGCTGGGCCTTCCCCCTGCGCGTCGGCCCGACCGGCGGGATCGCCATGGTCGAACGCGAACGCGAGCTGGAAGAGGCCATCCGCCTCGTGCTGGGCACCGCGCCCGGCGAACGGCCCATGCGGCCCGAATTCGGCTGTGGCATCCACGAGTACGTGTTCGCCCCCGGCGACGGCGACACCGCCGGCCGGATCGCCCAGCAGGTGCGCGAAGCACTGGAACGCTGGGAGCCCCGGATCACGGTCGACGACGTCGCCGTCGCCTTCGACTCCGTCGAGGCGGGCACCCTCTACATCGATGTGCACTACACGGTGCGCACCACCAACGACCGGCGCAACCTGGTCTTTCCCTTCTACACGATCCCCTCCGAGGAGGGGGCCGAGGAAATGGTCGCGGACTGATGGCCCTGCCCTCCCCCAACCTGGACGACCGACGGTTCCAGCAGCTCGTCGACGAGGCGAAGCGGTACGTGCAGCAGCGCGCCCCGGAGTGGACCGACCACAACGTCTCCGACCCGGGCGTCACCCTCATCGAGACGTTCGCCTACCTCGTGGACCAGCTGCTGTACCGGCTCAACCGGGTCCCGGACAAGAACTACCTGGCGTTCCTGGACCTGTTGGGAATCCGGCTGTACCCGCCGTCGGCCGCCACCGCCGACGTCGACTTCTGGCTGTCGGCCCCCCAGCCCGACACCGTCACCCTGCCCGCGGGCACCGAGGTGACGACCGAGGTGGCGACCGCGGCCGGCGACACCGAGGAGGCCGTGGTCTTCGCCACCACCGACGACCTGCGGATCCTGCCCAGCGAGCTGACGAAGCTGGTCACCGCGCCCCGCACCGGTGAACCGGCCGACCGGACCGGCACACTTGCCGAAGGCCGCGACATACCCTGCTTCCAGGCCGTGCCCGAACCAGGCGACGCCCTGCTCTTCGGACTGCCCACGGCGGTGCCACGCTGCGTCGTCGCGGTGCGCCTGGACAGCCGCGTCGAGGGCGTCGGCGTCGACCCGCGCCAGCCCCCGCTGGTGTGGGAGGCGTGGAACGGCGGCCGGTGGCAGCGCTGCGCCACGGACTCCGACAGCACCGGCGGCCTCAACCGGCCCGGCGAGATCATCGTGTACGTCCCGGCCGGGCACACCACCTCGGTGATCAGCGGGACCCGCGCGGGCTGGCTGCGCTGCCGGGTCACCGAACCCGAACCCGGCCAGCCCTTCTACTCCGAGTCCCCGACCGTGCGCGAAGCCGCCGTCTTCACCGTCGGCGGCACCATGACGGTGGAGCACGCCGAACGCGTGCGGGACGTACCGCTCGGCGCGTCGGAGGGCGTCGCGGGACAGAGCTTCCGGCTCGGGCGCCCGCCCGTGCTGCTCGACGGGGAACCGCCGGTGGTGGAGGTGTCCTCCCCCGAGGGCTGGCAGCGCTGGGAGGTCGTCGAGCACTTCGGCCGCTCCGGTCCTGACGACCGGCACGTCCGCGTCGACGCCACCACCGGCGAGTTCACCTTCCCGCCGGTGCTGCGCGAGGCCGACGGCAGCCTGCGCGCCTGCGGCGCCGTACCGCCCAAGGGCTCCCACATCCGGGTGGCCGGTTACCGCACCGGCGGCGGCCCGGCGGGCAACGTCTCGCGCGGTGCGATCTCCGTGCTGCGCAGCTCGGTCCCCTACATCGCCCGGGTCGTCAACCGGGAGGCGGCACGCGGCGGCGTCGCCGGGGAGACCGTCGACAACGCCAAACTGCGCGCCCCGGAGGCGCTGCGCATGCAGGAACGCGCGGTGACCGCCGAGGACTACGAGATCATCGCCCGCCGGACGGCGCCCTCGGTGCGCCGGGTGCGCTGCCTGCCCGCCGCCGACGGCGACCGCGGCGCGGGTTCGGTCCGCGTCCTCGTCGTCCCGGACGCGGTCGCCGACGAGGACGACCGGCTCCGCTTCGAGCAGCTCATCCCGTCCGATCAGGTCCTCGCCGCAATCACCGCGGCCCTCGACGAACGGCGCCTGATCGGCACCGGCCTCGTCGTCGAACCGCCCGTCTACCAGGGCGTCACCGTCGTCGCCCGACTGTCGGCGCCGGCCGCCGACGCCGACCGGGTGCGCGACGCGGCGCTCGCCGCGCTGTTCCGCCACCTCAACCCGCTGCACGGCGGACCCGACGGCACGGGCTGGCCGTTCGGCCGGCCCGTGCAGTACGGCGAGGTGTTCGGCGTCCTGCAACGCGCCGTCGGGGACGTCCTGGTGGAGGAGATCCGGCTGTTCGCCGCCGACCCGATCACCGGTCGGCGCGGCGCCCCGGTCGACCGCATCGACATCGGCGCGGGCACGCTCGTCTTCTCCTACCAGCACCAGGTCGTCGTGACGGAACCCGAGGTGCACGGATGAGCCGCGCCGCCGTGCCCGGCCTGCCCAGCCGGCACCCGATCGGCGAGCAGTTGCCCGCGCTCTACGCCGACGACGACTTCGCCCAGCGGTTCACCGCGGGCCTGGACACGGTCCTGGCCCCGGTGTTCACGACTCTCGACAGCCTGCCCGCATACTTCGACCCCCGGCTCGCCCCGGCCGACTTCCTGTCCTGGCTGGCCTCCTGGGTCGGCGGCGCGGACGACCCCGACTGGCCGCCCGCGCTGCGGCGCGAGGCGGTGGCCCGCGCGGTGGAACTGCACCGGTGGCGCGGCACCCGGCGCGGTCTGGTCGAGGCCCTGCGCCTGGTGCTGGGCCTGTCCGCCGAGGTCAGCGGGGACGGCGCGGCCGTCTGGTCCCGCACGGCCGGCACCGAACCGAACCCCGCGGTGGCCGGCGAGGTCCTCGTACGGGTCTGGCCGCGCGGCACGGAGGGCGCGGAAGGCACGGAGGGCGCGGAAGGCACGGAGGGCGCGGAGGGCGCGGAGAGCACGGAGGGGACGCACGGCGTGGACGCCGACCGGGTCCGCGCCCTCGTCCGCAGCCTGTGCCCCGTGCACACGGTCTGCCGGGTGGAGATCCTGTCCGGCCCGCCCGCGCCCGAAGGGAGCTGACGGCAATGCGCCCGTGTCCCGCGTGCGGGGCGTCCAACGCCCCGACGGAAGACTTCTGCACCAACTGCGGCTCGTACCTGAACTGGTCCTCCCCGGCCCGCACCCCGGCCCGGGAGAACACCCCCGACGACGTCACCCCCAACGACGTCCCCCCAGGCCCCGGCACGCCTCCCGCACCCCGCCGGGAAGGCCCTCCTCCGGGTACGCCGCCCCTGGGCGGAACGCCTCACGAGACCCCGCCCGGGACGGGCCGGGAAGGCGCGGGGCGGCCGGTCACCGACACTCCTCGGGCCGGCGCGCCCCGGCAGGGCGAGCCACAGGAGGACACGGTCCAGGAGGCCCCGGTCCAGGAGGACACGGTCCGGGGCGCCGCGCCCCGAGAAGGCACCCCGCAGGACGGCGGCGCACTCCCGGCCGGCCCCCCGGGCATGGCAGGGGAGGCCGCGGCCCCGGGACGCCCGCCCCAGACCGGCGAGGTCGAGGAGCGCACGGCCCGAAGCGACACCCCCGACGGGAGCGCGCCCCGGGAGGGCTCCCCGCAGGACGAAGCGCCGTCCCGGCAGGACACGACCGAGGTCGGCGGCGCCCGGGATGCCGCCTGCGAAGACCGGACGTCCCAGCGGGGAACGGTCCCGGAACGGGACT
Organism: Streptomyces sp. NPDC058880; assembly: GCF_042742535.1. Classification (NCBI taxonomy): domain Bacteria; kingdom Bacillati; phylum Actinomycetota; class Actinomycetes; order Kitasatosporales; family Streptomycetaceae; genus Streptomyces; species Streptomyces sp. NPDC058880. Next base: position 51,643 of record NZ_JBHYMC010000010.1, on the reverse strand, counting down.
CCGCCCGGACGGCCACCGGGGCAGAATCCGGTCTGGAATCCGGTCTGGAATCCGGCTCTCGCGCGGTGCCCGCGCGCGGTGTCGCGGATCGGTGGTTGTCCTGGCTGCGCAGGAGGCCCGACCGGTCTGCACCCGCCGGGACCAGATCCCACCGGGCCGGTTTCACCGGTTCCGACCAGGCCGGTTCCGCCGGGGCGGCGGGACCGGCCCGCGACCAGGACGGGGCGGCCGGGCCCGCCCGGGTTGCTCCGGCGCGGCCGACTCCGCCCGCGCCGCGGCCCCCCGCGCCCCCCGCGCCCCCCGCGCCCCCCGCGCCCCCCGCGGCAGCGTCACCGGCTCCGGTGCTGCCCGCCGTGCCGGTCGCGCCGCGCCCCGTCGTACGGCCCCTCGCAGCCGGCGACGACGTCGCCGGCGTGCCGTGCCCGGCCTGCGGCACCGCCAACCCGCCCGGCCGTCGTTTCTGCCGCCGCTGTGCGTCGCCGCTGGCGCCCTCCCCCACCGCCGCGCCCCTCCCGTGGTGGCGCACGGTCTGGCCGCTGCGCCGCCGGGCCCGCGCCGGCTCCGGACGGATGACCCGCTTCCTGGTGGTCCTGGCCGTCGTACTGGCCCTGTGCGCGGCCGGTTTCCTGCTGTTGCCCGCCGGACGGCACCTGGTGGAGGACACCCTGGACAAGCTCGGCAAGGCCAAGGCGGTGACGCCCACCCGCGCCGAGGCCAGCGCCGAGCTGCCCGGCCACCCGGTGACCCAGAGCACGGACGGGCTCAGCAACCGCTACTGGGGCGTGCCCGGCCCCGGCGCCTCGGTGACGTACACCTTCGGCACGCCGTTCCGGCTCGTCGACGTCATCGTCACCAACGGTGCCTCGACGGCACCCGAGGAGTACGCCAAGCAGGGACGCGCACTGCGCATCGACCTGGAGGTGACGGACCGGGACGGTGCCACGGTCCACGAGGAGCTGGCCCTCAGCGACAAACCGGGCCCCCAGACGTTCCCCCTCGGCATCAGCCACGCCACGACGGTCCGGCTGACCCTCCGGGAACCCGCCGGCCCGGACCCACAGGGCCCCCTCGCCCTCGCGGAGGTGGAGTTCTTCCAGCGCGACTGACGCCCGGCCTAAACGCCCGCCCGGAGCGTCTCGGCGGGCAGGATGCGGGCGGCCGCCAGGGCCGGGTACAGCCCTGCGGCCAGCCCCACCAAGAGGCCCACCAGCGGGCCTGCCGTCGTGAGGGCGGGGTCGAGGACCACCAGCCAGTCCTTGGCCAGGCAGGTCAGAGCGGTGATCTGGATGCCCAGTACCGTGCCGACGACCCCGCCGGCGAGCCCGACCAGACCGCTCTCGATGCAGAACTGCCCGGCGACGGCCCGCCGGGAGGCGCCCAGGGCCCGGCGCAGGCCGATCTCGGAGCGCCGCTCCAGTACGGACACGTAGGCGGTGTTGCTGACACCGAGCGCCCCCACGCCGAGGGAGACGGCGGCCAGCCCGAGGAACAGGGCCCGGGTCTGCGACTCGACGCCCTGGCGGAGGGACCGGGGGTCCGGTGGCACCAGAGCGACGAGCTTGTCCGGGGCACCCGGGGCCAGGGCGAAGGGGGCCTCGGCGCCGATCTGGTCGGCGGCGCCGAGATCCGTACGGATGATCATTTCCGCCGGGGCGAAGCCCAGCCCGGCCGGGTCCTGGAGGGCGGCCCAGTAGGGGACGATCACGGAGCCGGTGAGGTCGGTGTCGCCGGGGGGAGCCCGGAAGACGCCGAGCACGCTGAACGCGACGCCGTTGACGTGGATCACGGAGTTGCCGGCGCCGTCGCCGACGGTCAGCCGGGACGCGGCGGCCGTGTCGATCAGGGCCACGCGCTCCCGCCGGGCATCGTGCCCGGTGTCGAACAACCGGCCTTGCGTGAGTTCGGCCGACATGGCCGACAGCGCGTCGGGCTGCGCCGCCAGGACCGTGCCCTCGGGCAGGTCGTTCGACGTGTCCGACGGCAGCCGGGAGACCACCGGCCGTTCACCGGCCTTGCTGACGAGGCCCGCGGCGCGGACCCCGTTGAGTCCCCGTACCCGCTGGGTGTCGCCGCCGTCGGGCCGCGGCCGGATACCGGCGACTTCTTCCGACGGGTACTTGACGGTCACCCGGGTCGCCTTGAGGGCGTCGAACTGGTCGGAGACGGCGCCGGCCGCGCTGGCGGTGATGCCCAGGGTGGCGAGTGCCGCGGCCAGCCCCACGGAGATGCCCACCATCGTCAGCAGGGTGCGGAACCGGCGGCCGAAGAGCGCGAGGAACGCCTGAACGAGCAGGTCCGCGGCGGACGTGCGGGGAGCCGCCGTCCCCACCGCGCCCGTCCCACGCCTCTCACGCCTCCCCCTGCTACGCGACATGGCCGTCCACCACCTTGAAGACGCGGTCGGCGCGGGCCGCCACGTCGGGTTCGTGGGTGACGACGACGACGGCCCGGTCCTGCGCCACCAGTCCGGTCAGCAGGTCCATGACGCGGGCCGAGTTGGCGGTGTCCAGGTTGCCGGTGGGCTCGTCGCACAGCACGACGGCGGGCCGGTGGACGATCGCCCGAGCGACCGCGACCCGCTGCCGCTCCCCGCCGGACAGGGTGGTGGGCCTGACCTCCAGTCGGTGCCCGAGGCCGACGGATTCCAGGGCGGCCACGGCCTGGGGCCGCCGTCGGGCACGGGGCACGCCGAGGTGCACGAGGGGGAGGGCGACGTTCTGGACGCAGGTCAGGTGCGGGACCAGGTGGAAGGCCTGGAAGACGAAGCCGAGCGTCGAGGCCCGCAGCGCGGTGCGGGCCCGTTCGGACAGGTCGGTGGTGTCCTGGCCCTCCAGCCGGTAGCTGCCGCGGGTGGGGACGTCGAGCAGGCCGAGCACGCTCAGCAGCGTGGACTTCCCCGAACCGGAGGGGCCGACGATGGCGGCCAGCCGGCCCGGCAGGATGTCGAGCGTGACGTCGGTCAGCGCGTGCACGGGCGGCGGCCCCGGGTACGTCTTCGCGATGCCGGCCATCTCGATGACGGGGGCCGGGTCAGCCATCGGAGCCCCCTTCGGAGCCGTCCGCCGCCCCTCCGCGGCGCACCAGGACGACCGTCTCGCCCGCGCCGAGATTCGCGTCGAGCGCGTTGACCGCGGAGAGGCCCTCGTGGGTGAACAGCACCTCGACGGGGACGTTGCGCTCCTTGCCGTTCTCGGTAACGGTGACCGTGGACGAGCCGCCGAGGTCGGTCCAGACCGCCGATACGGGAACGGTCAGCGCGCCCTGGGGGCTGCGCCGCAGTTCGACGGCGATCCGCTGGGACGCCCCCTCCTCGGCCTCCGCACCGCTGGGGACGAACAGCGCCTCGTGCCGGCCCGTGTCACCGCCGCCGGAGCCCCCGCCCGCGGTACCGGCGCCGGCGCCGGACGTGCTCCCGCCGTCCGGTCCGCCGGTCTTCGTGTTCCCCTGATGATCGCCGTTTCCGGCGTCGGGGGGTCCGGCGAGGGAGCCCAGGCTGCCCTCCCGGCCTTCGTAGGGGCCGGTGCCGAAGCGGATGACCGCGTCGCTCGGCAGATCGCGCAGCCGGGCGCGCTGGTCCGCGGTGAGGGACGCCCGCACCTGGCGGCCGCCGCTGCCGAGGACGACGAGCGGCTTGTCGGCCGCGTCGCCCACCGCCGCGGTGACCTGGACCACCGTGGCGGGCAGGGTGCTGACGTACGCGACCTCCGCGGCCGGCAGCACTTCTCCGGGTGTGCCGGGTCCGGAAGCAGGCGGTGCGGCGGCGCGGCGGGTGGGCGCCGGACTCGCGGCTCCGCCCGCGGCGGGGGCCGCGCCCGTGCCGCCGTCGGTCTCCGCGCCGCCGCGGGGGGCGGCGGCGCCGGCGGCCGTGCCCGAAGGGGCACTCCCGCCACCGCTCCCGCCACCACTCGCGCCGGCGACCTGACTCGGCCCCTCCCCGGAAGGCGCCTCGTACCCGGCTGCCGCGTACAGCTTGCGCACCGCCTCGACGGTGGCCTGCCCGTACGTACCGTTCACCGCGGTCCCGTACAACGGTTTCAGGGCGCGCTGCAGTTGCTGCACGTCCGGACCCTTGTCGCCCGCCTTCAGATCTCGGTACGCGGGGAAGCGCCCCGGGAGGAGCAGGACCGGGCGGCCCGACACCTCGGCGACGACCGCGCCGGCCTTGAGGCTCTTGCCCGAGGCCGCGGGCAGGGCCGTCACGACCGCCCGGCTGGTGCCCTGCGGCTGGACGCCGGTGATGGTGGTCCGGGAGGCCGTCTCGACCTTCCCGGTCAGTTCCATCGTCTCGACGAGCTGCCGGTCGGAGACCTTCCCCGTGATCCGGGAGGGCGGCGGCGCCGCGGCGTTCGAGGCACGCTGCTCGGGCGTTCTGGCCTGGGACGCGATCCACCAGACGGATCCGGAACTTCCGAACAGCACGATGACGACGGCGGCGATGACCAGGCCCCGCCTGGACCTGTGCCGGGCCCGCCCGCCGGACGGCTCGGCCGCCGCCCGGGCCCCTGCGGGGCGTTCGAGGCTCGTCACGGTACTACGGCGTCTCTCGCAGTAGTTCCTGCGCCTTGGCCTTGGCTTTCGTGATGAGTTCCAGCCAGGCGGTGATCTCCGCCTCGTGCTTCACCAGGGAATCTGCGGATGCCTTGCTCTTGGCCTCCCGGGCCTTCGTGTTGAGCCCGACCTTCGTACCGCATTCGGCATCAGTGGTGGCCTGTTTGATCTCGGCACGCTGCGCGATATCGAGTGCGGCGGTATCGCCGTCCGGAACATTCTCGTAATGCGAAAGCGCCGCCTCCCTCGCCTTCTCGGGGGTCGGAATCTCCGCATAGCCGCCGACCTTCATGCAGGAGGCCCATTCCGTCAAAGCCTTCTGATACGCGTCGTCGTCGGCGAGAATATGCGCGCTGTCCTGTTTCACGGTGTTGTACACCGTCCAGTTGAGGCGCAGATATTCCTTCACATCCCCGTACACGGCCTTGAGGGTCTCGCCGCGGCAGCCCTTCGACGGCACCATGACCTTGCCGCCGCCGAAGTCGAACTCGACCCCGCCCTCGGGCTTGTCCACATAGCCGTCCATGGCCATGCTGTGCGCCCGCTTGACGTCCTCGGGCAACGCGTCGAAGTCGTCGCCGACCTCCTGGGACTTCTGGTTGTCCGACCGGCGCGGGTCCGCGCCGTAGCCCACGGTGCGGGCCGTCTCCAGCGTCGGAGTGAGGTCCTCGCCGCGCTTCTTGCCCTTGCTGCTGTTGGCGCCGTCGGACGGGAAGACCTTGAAACCCTGATCGTTCATGCACTTGCGGATCAGCTTGCCCTCGGCCTCACGCTCCTGCTCCAGTGCCTCGTTGGCGCTGTCGAGTGCGGCCTGTGCCCTGCGGGCCGTCTCCATGTCCTGGGGGGACTTCTCCGAGCAGGCCGAGGCGGAGCCCGTCACCACCGCCATCACCGCGATCGCCGTCACAACCCGGGTGCGCTTGTTCAATGTCCGTGTCCTCCGGAAGGTACGGCCGGGCCGCCCCCGCGAGGCGGGAACGGCCCGGCCTTCGAGCGATGGTCAGCAGCGGGAGCCGTCGTTCAGCGTGTTGCTCGCACCATCGTCGTTGGCGTCCCAGTAGTAGTTCACGGAACCGCCGGGAATGAGACAGATCTCGACGCCCAACGACATCCAGCGACCGCCGTAGGTCTTGGAAGACTGGCTGCGCCGGTTCCACCAGGAGCTGTCGGCCTCGTAAACGGCCGGCATGTCGATGTCCCAGCGGGCGGACTCGTACTTCGTCCGGTACATCGAGTTCCTGGTGGAGAAGTCCCGGTCCTTGTAGATGCAGAAGTTGCCGTCGTAGCAGGTACGGTCCACGGCCGATGCGGACGGCGCCGCGGCGATGACGCCGACGACGGCTGCCATCGCGATGAATCCGGCCGAAATCCTCTTACTGAGCACTCGCTAGTCCCCCTCTTCGGGTGATGACTGATGCAGTGAGAGGGCAGGGCAGCCGAAGCCCTTCCCCCCGGTCGGCTGAGAACCAGGCTAGGCCACCCCGATCGCATGTCAAACGCCAATTCCCTTTGCAACAGGGATTATGGTCGGCTGGAATTGATCATTCAGTGTCCGATATCCGGCTTCGCCGCCCTCCATTTCGACCTTCCGCGCACGCCCGGGCCGAGCACCCGGCGCAGGTCAGCCGCGCCCGGAGTGAGGCACGACCGCCGGGGCGCACACTGTCCGGATCTCCGGCACCCGGGCAGGGCGCGAACACGCAACAAAAAATCTCGTCGCCCCGCGGGGCTCGTCACACCGCGGAGCCAAATCCTGACGCACAGTCAACTGCACTGTGGGACCGGTCTGTCGCCCGGATGCAGGCGTCGCCGTCTCATCCGATCCGGTCCGTTCGGACCGTTTCGCGCACTCGCCGGGGCTTCGTCGGGGCAGGGCGGTTCGCCATCACCAGGGGACGACGCCGTTGTCCTCGAAGAACGAACCGCTCGGGCCGCCGTCGGCCAGTGTGGCGAGCCGGATCGCGGTGGCCGCGCCCTGTACGGGGGTGCGGGGTCCGTGGAAATCCGTGAAGTCGGTGGCGACCAGGCCCGGGCAGGCGGCGTTGATCAGGATGTTCGTACCGGTGAACTGCCGGGCGTACTGGACGGTGAGGGCGTTCAGGAACGACTTCGACGGCGCGTAGGCCGCCATGATCGGGCCGATCTCGATGTCGGGGTCCGCCTGCCGGGTCAGCGAGCCGACGCTGCTGGAGACGTTGACGATGCGCGGCGAGGCCGAGCGCCGCAGCAGTGGCAGCATCGCGTTGGTCACCCGGACGACCCCCATGACGTTGGTGTCCACGACCGTGCGGAGCACGTCCAGGTCGAGCGCGGTCGGGTCCTGCTCCCACCCCGGGCCCATCTCGCCGGAGATGCCGGCGTTGTTGACCAGGGCGTCCAGACGCCCGGCCCGCCGTTCGACCAGCTCCGCGGCATCGGTGACGCTCCGGTCGTCGGTCACCTCCAGCGGCACCCCGAACGCGTCCACGCCGAGGGCCCGTAGCTTCCCGACGGCGGTTTCGCGTCGGCTCTCGTCACGGGCCCCCACGCCCACGCGGTACCCGAGGCTGCCCAACCCGGCCGCAATCTCGTACCCGATGCCCTTGTTCGCGCCGGTCACCAGCGCGATCTTCGTTTCGCTCATGCCGATGATGGTGGCCCTCGAACGAACAGCGCGGCCAACACCGATGCGGTGCCCTGTGATACCTGCCGGGTATCACCACGTATGCTGCGGCCGTGGACACGCTGGAGACCCGCGAGTTGAGGTACTTCGTCGCCGTCGCCGAGGAACTGCACTTCGGGCGCGCGGCCGAGCGCCTCGGCATGGCCCAGCCGCCGCTGTCGCGGGCGATCCAGCAACTCGAACGGCGTCTCGGGGTCCGCCTGCTGGAGCGCAACCGCCGCGGCGTCTGCCTGACCGGCGCCGGAGAGGTGCTGCTGCACGAGGGCCGGGCGGCCCTCGACGCGAGCGCCGCCGCCGCTCGCCGCACCCGGCGCGCCGGTGGTGCCGACAGCCCCGGCGGCCCCCGCAGTCGGCTGGTCCTCGCGGTGAAGGCCGCCGCGTCCCACGAACTGCTGCGGAAACTCCTCGACGCCTACGCGGCCGAGCCCGACGGTGCCGAGATCGAGGTGCTGCCGTGCGGCCTCTGCGAGCAGGAAGAGCTGCTGCGCGACGGACGCGCCGATGTCGCGCTCATGCACACGCCGTGGAACTCCCTCGCCGGATTCGACAGCGAGGCACTGACGACCGAGGGGCAGGTCGCCGTTCTGCCGGCCGGGCACCCCCTCGCCGCCCGCGAGACCCTGTCCCTGGCCGATGTCGAGGACGTCCCCGGTCTACCGCTCGCCCGCTGGCCCAGCCGCGGCATCTACGCGCCAGGCCCGGGCCCCGAGATCCACAACCAGACGCAACTGGCCCAGCTGATCGCCCTCGGACGCACCGTCGCGGTCGTCCCCGACTCCGCCCGTTCCTGGCTCTGGGCCGAGCACGCGGCCGTCCCCTTGGCCGACGCACCTTCCGTGGTGACCCACATCGCCTGGCCCGCACACTCCCGCTCCCTCACCCTGGCCGGCCTGGTCCGCACGGCCGCACGGCTGTGACCAGGTCCTACCCCCACCGGTCAGCCCCCGGGACGGCTCAGGCGCCACCGGAGCCTGCGGGGGCCGGAGAAGCGGACCGATGGGACCGGACCGCCTGAGCCGGGACACCGCTGGCGCCGGGTGGGGCCGGATGGGCCCGACGCCCCCCGTCACGGCGTCACGGCGTCACGGCGTCACGGCGTCACGGCGTCACGGCGTCACGGCGTCACGGCGTCAGGACGATCCTGCCGCGCACGCCCGGCGTCGCGAGCAGGTCGTGCGCCTTCGCCGCCTCGGCGAGCGGGAAGACCTCCGCGACCCGCAGGGTGAGCGCGCCCTCCTCGACCAGGGACACCAGGCGGGCCAGCAGTTCCCCGTCCGCCGCGACCTCCTGCTCCTCCACCCGGATGCCGCGCTCCGCAGCCGGGGCGTGGTGCGGGATCAGGCCCACGTAGACCCCGCCGTCGCGGACGAGGGCCAGTGCGGCCCCGCCCAGGACGGCCGCGTCCAGGACCCCGTCCACCGGTCCGGCCGGAGCGCTGCCGCGCGGCACGAAGGCGGCCGCGCCGAGCGACCGTACGAGCTCCTCGTCCCCCGGGCCCGCCAGGGCCGTCACCACCAGTCCGGCCCGCGCGGCGAGCTGCACCGCCAGGCCTCCGACCATCCCCGCGGCGCCGGTGACCAGCACCGAGGAGCCGGGGGCGAGCCCCAGCTGGTCCACCGCGCGGGCGGCGGTCAGGCCGGCCAGCGGCAGCGCGGCCGCGACCGGGTCGTCCGCCGCGGCCGGCGCGGCGGCCACGGCGGAGGCATCGAGCACCGCGTACTCCGCGTGCGTGCCCAGCGGCTTCACCGGGCCGTGGTGCAGGCCCACCACTCGGTCGCCGCGGCTCCAGCCGGCCACCCCCGGGCCGGTCTCGTCGATCTTCCCGACGACGTCCCAGCCGAGGCCGATCCGCTGCCCGTCCCCGCCGAAGATCCCGGTGCGGACCCCTGCGTCCACCGGGTTGAGCCCGGCGGCCGCGACCTTGATCCTGACCTGGCCCGCCTCCGGACGCGGCACCGGCACATCGGCCAGCTCGACCCGCTCCGGGCCGCCGAACCCGGTCACCACGGCCGCCAGCATCGTCCGCTCGTCCATGGTCGATGCGCTCATCGTCCGCTCGTTCATCGTTCTCCCCGCTTCCGTCGCCTTCGCTTGTTCCGATGACCACTAACCTAGGGAGAGGTACTCTCTTTCCGTAAGTACGCACTCGAAGGTGCGTACCCGACCCGGAAGTGGGTGCCCATGGCCACCAGTACCGCTGCGGCCCGCCGCGAGGAAGCCCGATTCGCCTACGACGCCTTCCTCAAGGAATGCCCCACCAGCCAGCTCCTGGCCCGGATCAGCGACAAGTGGGTCGGCCTCATCGTCTGCGCCCTCGGCGAGACCGACGACCGCTCCCTGCGCTACAGCGACCTCGGCCGCAAGATCCCCGGGGTCAGCCAGAAGATGCTCACCCAGACCCTGCGCTCCCTCGAACGCGACGGCCTCGTCACCCGCCACGTCACGCCCACCGTCCCCGTCCGCGTCGACTATCGGCTCACCGACCTGGGCAGCAGCCTCGGCTTGCTGCTCTCCTCCGTGAAGCTCTGGGCCGAGACCAACTTCGACGAGGTCAACGCCCACCGCGACGCCTACGACCGGGCCTCCGCAGCCTCCTGAAATCAGCCGCGGCCACGCACCCCGCAATGGCATGCTGACAGGGTGAACGGACCCGGCATTCAGCTCACCCTCGCCCCCGAACTGCGCCTCTTCGCCCCGCCCAGCCGGCGCGCGGACCGCGTACCGACCGCGACCGATGGCGCCTCCAGCCTCGGCCACGTCGTCGAATCCGCCGGGGTCCCGCTCACCGAGGTCGGCCGCCTCCTCGTCGACGGCCGTGAGGTTCCCGTCTCCTACGTGCCCCAGGACGGCCAGATCGTCGAGGTGTGCGGGGTCGTGCGCCCCCAGGAGGTGCCCGGCGCCCCGCTCCGCTTCCTCCTCGACGTCCACCTCGGCACGCTCGCCCGCCGGCTGCGCCTGCTCGGCGTCGACGCCGCGTACGAGAACGAGGACATCGGCGACCCCGCCCTGGCCACCCGCTCCGCCGCCGAACGGCGCGTCCTGCTCTCCCGCGACCGCGGCCTGCTCCGCCGCCGCGAGATCTTCGCCGGAGCGTACGTCTACAGCGACAACCCCGACGAGCAACTGCGCGACGTCCTCGGCCGCTTCGCCCCCGCCCTGGCCCCGTGGACCCGCTGCACCGCCTGCAACGGGCCGCTCCACGAGGCCGACAAGGAGAGCGTCGGCGACCGCCTGGAGCACGGCACGCACCGCTCCTACGACGTCTTCGCGCAGTGCTCCGCGTGCGAGCGCGTGTACTGGCGCGGCGCCCACCACGCCCGCCTGGAGCGGATCGTCGACGAGGCACTCGTCGAGTTCGGCACCGCCTGACGGAGCGCGGGAAGCAGACCAGCCCCTGGGGCATGGCCTGCCCATACCCGGAGCAGACCCGGGGCAGAGCAGGCCCCGGGGCCGCAGCGGCCCTAGAAGGCGTAGGCGTCGCCCGTGTCCAGGGCCAGCACCGCCGGCTCGTTGTTCGCGCGGTTCCGGTCGGTCGCACCGCCGTTCCACCACGTGTCCACCCGCACCACCACCTCCGGCATGCGCTCCCGCAGCTCCAGCACCAGCCCCACGTGCCGGCCGCGCCCGTGCAGCGGCAACGGCCCCGTCTCGCACAACACCTCCCGCAGGCCGGCCCGCACACAACCCTCCGCCAGCCGCTGCCGGTCGGCCAGGTCGGCCGACAGCCGCACCCGCAGCGTCGCGTTCGGCAGCGCCGCAGGCCCGTCGTTCTCCGGAACCAGCCAGACCCGAAGCCGGTCCCCGGACAGGGCCACCCGGCCGTGGTACGAGACATCGGCCTCCGGCCCCGCCCACCCCGCTCCCCAAGCCTGCGACGGCCCGGGCACACCCGCCCCGAGCGCCAGCAACCCCGCCACCACCACACTCCGTACGGCGACACGGCGCACCGCCACCACCTCCTCACGTCTCGCGCGGAGGCTAGCCCCCACCGACCCCGACATGTCGGACCATCACACGAATGAGGGCGCGCCCACCCCCATCCGCACCGCGTACTTTTGAGCCATGCTGATCGCCCGCTCCGCAGCCCTCTTCTCCCTCGCCGCGCTCCTGGAGATCGGCGGCGCCTGGCTCGTCTGGCAGGGCGTGCGCGAGCACCGAGGCTGGGCCTGGATCGGAGCCGGGGTGATCGCTCTCGGCCTCTACGGCTTCGTCGCCACCCTCCAGCCCCAGGGCGACTTCGCCCGGGTCCTCGCCGCCTACGGCGGGGTCTTCGTCGCCGGCTCCCTCGCCTGGGGTGCCGTCGCCGACGGCTACCGCCCCGACCGCTGGGACATCGCCGGCGCCCTCGTCTGCCTCTCCGGAATGGCCGTGATCATGTACGCCCCGCGCGGCCGCTGAGCCGCCCGGCCCCGCCTATGCTGGCGGGTAGTCGCCCGTACGAACGACCGAGGAGCCCGCACATGAGCACGGCCGCCACCCGAACCGCCGTAGTGACCGGCGCGAGCAGCGGCATCGGCGCGGCCACGGCCCGGCAACTCGCCGCCGCCGGCTACCACGTCGTCCTCACCGCCCGCCGCAAGGACCGCATCGAGGCCCTCGCCGCCGAGCTCGCCGAGGCCGGACACTCCGCCACCGCGCACGCCCTCGACGTCACCGACCGCGCCGCCGTCGACGCCCTCGCCGCCTCCCTCGAACGCTGCGACGTACTCGTCAACAACGCGGGCGGCGCCATCGGCGCCGAGCCCGTCGCCACCGGCGACCCCGCCGACTGGCGCACCATGTACGAGGTCAACGTCATCGGGACGCTCCACGTCACCCAGGCGCTGCTCCCCGCCCTCACCGCCTCCGGCGACGGCACCGTCGTGGTCCTCTCCTCCACCGCCGGCCACGCCACGTACGAGGGCGGCGCGGGCTACGTCGCCGCCAAGAACGGCGCCCGCGTCCTCGCCGAGACGCTCCGCCTGGAGATCGTCGGCCAGCCCGTGCGCGTCATCGAGATCGCCCCCGGCATGGTCCGGACGGAGGAGTTCGCGAAGACCCGGTTCCGCGGCGACACGGAGAAGGCGGAGAAGGTCTACGCGGGCGTCGCCGAACCGCTGACCGCCGACGACGTCGCCGACACCATCACCTGGGCGGTGACCCGCCCCAGCCACGTCAACATCGACCTCCTGGTGGTCCGCCCCCGGGCCCAGGCCTCGAACACGAAGGTCCACCGCGAGCTCTAGCCGACTCCGGCGCTCCTCGGGCGCGCCATCAGGGCCGCCGGCGTCGGCGCACCGACTGAAGCCCGACACCGTACGGAGGGGCCCCGACCGATCCCGATCGGTCCGGGCCCCTCCGTTCCCCCGACAGCGGCGCCCGGGCCTCAGCCCTTGACGCAGATGACCTGCTTGAGCTTGGCCACGACCTGGACGAGGTCGGTCTGCTGATCGATGACCTGCTCGATCGACTTGTACGCGCCCGGGATCTCGTCCACCACGCCCGAGTCCTTGCGGCACTCGACGCCCTTCGTCTGCTCCACCAGGTCGCGCGCCGAGAACTTCTTCTTCGCCGCGGTACGGCTCATCTTCCGGCCCGCTCCGTGCGAGGCCGAGTTGAAGGCCTTCTCGTTGCCGAGCCCCTTCACGATGTACGAACCCGTGCCCATCGAGCCGGGGATGATCCCGTAGTCACCACTGCCGGCGCGGATCGCGCCCTTGCGGGTGACCAGCAGGTCCATGCCGTCGTACCGCTCTTCCGCCACGTAGTTGTGGTGGCAGCTGATCTCTCGGTCGAAGGAGACCCGGGCCTTGCGGAACTCCTTGCGGACGACCTCCTTGAACAGGCTCATCATCGCCGCGCGGTTCAGCTTCGCGTACTCCTGCGCCCAGAAGAGGTCGTTGCGGTACGCCTCCATCTCCTGCGTGGCCGCGAGGAAGACCGCCAGGTCCCGGTCGACGAGGTTCTGGTTGTGGGAGAGCCCGCGGGCGACGCCGATGTGGTGCGCGGCGAGCTCGTTCCCGATGTTCCGGGAGCCGGAGTGCAGCATCAGCCAGACCGAGCCCTGCTCGTCCAGGCAGAACTCGATGAAGTGGTTTCCGCTTCCGAGCGTCCCGATCTGCTTCGCGGCGCGTTCCCGGCGCGGCTTGACCGCATCGGTGAGCCAGTCGAACCGCTTCCACAGATCCTCGTACCCCTGCACCGAGAAGCCGTACAGCCGCGACGGGTCCACGGCCTCCTTGTGCATCCCCACGCCCACCGGGATCGCCTGCTCGATCTTCGAGCGGAGCTTGGAGAGGTCACCCGGGAGGTCGTTCGCCGTCAGGGAGGTTTTCACCGCCGACATGCCGCAGCCGATGTCCACGCCCACCGCGGCCGGACAGACCGCGTCCTTCATCGCGATCACCGAGCCGACGGTGGCCCCCTTGCCGTAGTGGACGTCCGGCATGACGGCCAGACCCTTGATCCACGGAAGCGTGGCGACGTTGTGGAGCTGCTGCATCGCCCCCGGCTCGACCGACGCCGGGTCGGTCCACATCCGGATCGGGACCTGCGCCCCCGGTACCTCTACGTACGACATAAAGAATCAATCCCCCGAAACCAACAGAAAGGTGAGAATCCGCAAAAGCCTCGCTCTTGATCCCGAATACGACAGGGGACCGGCGCCAGCACCAGCGTGTGCGATAGACATTGTGTCCAGCCGCGCCCAAGCCGCGGCAACGCATTTTCCTGACTGTCGGGGGTCCCGCCGGTCGAAGGGAGCCAGTGGACGTGCAGCGCACAGCGGTACGGCGAGTCCTGCCCGGCCTCGCGATGCTCACCGCGCTCGCGGCCGGTGCGGCCGGTCTGACCGGGTGCAGCGGCGGGAGCGACGGCGGAAGCACCAGCGACTCCAAGGCCGGCGGCAGCTCCGCCGCGCCCGCCCAGCCGGGGAAGTACCGCAGCCTGCCCGCGCCCTGCAAGGCGGGCGCCGACAGCAAGAAGCTCAAGGCCATGCTCCCGGCGCCGGACAGCCTCACCCCCGAACAGCGCGAGCAGGTGTACGCCGGTGTCGCCGACGCCTCCTACGACGGCGACCGGCACGTCGGCTGCCGCTGGACCGCGCAGACCCCCGAAGAGACCAGGCTGCTGTCGGTCGGCTTCGAGCGCGTCGTCTCCTACGACCGCGGCGCCGCCAGTGACGACGACAAGGCGAAGCAGGTCTACGTACGCCTGCTCACCGACGCGCACCTGCCCTTCCCCGGCCCGGTCACGACACCCGGCCCGGGCGCCGCCAACTCCGGCAGCCCGGCCAACCCCGCCAACCCCGGCGACCCGGCCGCCTCCGCACCCCCGCCCGCCGCGCCGCCCGCCGGTGCGGCGCCGTCGGACGGGGCTCCGGCCGCGGGGACGCCGACCCCCGGCGCCAGCCCGTCCACCCAGCCCGAGCTCGGCTCCCGCATCCTGGAGGACCTCGGCACCGAGGCCTTCCTGGACGACAAGCTGAGCGCCGCCGGGGCCACGGCCGCACAGTCGCGCACCGTGCGGATTGTGTTCCGTACCTCGAACGTCATCGTCAAGATCGAGTACAGCGTGCAGCCGGCCCTGCCCGGCATCGTCCCGCCGAGCGGCGAAACCCAGGACAAGGCAAGGCAGTTGGCGGAGGCACTCGCCGAGCGGTTCAACGAGTGAGCGGTGCGCGCCACACGCCCGCGTGACGGCGCGCACAGCAGTGCGGCACCCGATCGGGCTACCGTTGACGGTCCCGCGTCCGAAGAAGTACCCGAAGCACTGAAGGAACCATGCACCGATCAGCCTCGCGCCTCACCCGCGTTCTCGCCTGCGCAGCCGTCCCGGTGATCCTCACCGTGGCCGGGTGTTCGTCCGACTCGGGGAAGGATGCGGCCGACAAGGGCGACAAGAAGTCCGGTTCGTCCGCTTCCGCGAAGCCCGGCGAGAAGAAGCCCACGCCGGAGCTGGAGAAGGCCGCCTTCGCCACGCTCCCGGAGCCCTGCAAGGCGCTCCAGACGGGGACGATCGACTCGCTCGTCCCGGAGGCGAAGGACAAGAACGGCACGGCGACCACGTCGAACGACCTCGCCACCCGGGCCAGCTGCTCCTGGAACGGTCTGGACGAGGACGGCCTCAAGGGCTCCCAGTACCGCTGGCTGTCGCTCTCCTTCTTCCGCACCGACTCGCACGCCTCGCTCGGCAGCGCCAACAAGCGCGCCGAGGAGCAGTACGGCAAGCAGGTCGAGGCGGCGAAGTCCACCGAGGGTGCGCAGGAGGTGAAGGCCGAGGCCGTGGAGGGCCTGGGCGACCAGGGCACGTCGGTCGTCTACTCGGTGAAGAAGGACGTCGACTTCTTCAACACGACGATCGTGGCGCGCACCCAGAACGTCGTCGTCACCCTCGACTACAACGGCGCGGCCTACGAAGGTGCCGGCGCCCCGGACCGGGCGAAGCTCCTCCAGGACGCGATCACCGCGGCGAAGGAGGCAGTGGGCTCCGTCGCGGGCGCCAACAAGCCCGAGGAGCAGCCGCAGTCCCCTCAGCCCCAGTAGGAGCGGTGGCTGGTCAGGGCCTCCTGGAGCGCTGACTTCCAGTCACCCGTACGCTGTGCCTGCCGCAGCTCTGTAAGGGCTCGGTAAGCGCCCGGTTTGTGCTCGACAAGGGGAGGGGATCGCGGGTGGCCGCGATGCAGCTGACTCGTACGCACCGCATACTCATCGGTGTCGTCGTCGCCGGAGCCGTCGTCATCGCGGGCATAGGTTTCGCGGGCTCGTACGCCGCGGTCCGCGAGCTCGCGGAGAAGAAGGGCTTCGGCAGCTTCTCCCTGGTGTTCCCGATAGGGATCGACGCCGGTATCTGCGTCCTCCTGGCGCTGGACCTGCTGCTGACCTGGCTGCGGATCCCCTTCCCCCTGCTGCGCCAGACGGCGTGGCTGCTGACGGCGGCGACGATCGCGTTCAACGGCGCGGCCTCGTGGCCGGATCCGCTCGGTGTCGGCATGCACGCGGTGATCCCGATCCTGTTCGTGGTGACGGTGGAGGCCGCCCGGCACGCGGTGGGGCGGATCGCCGACATCACGGCGGACCGGCACATGGAGGGCGTGCGCATCACGCGGTGGCTGCTGTCGCCGGTGCCGACGTTCAAACTGTGGCGCCGGATGAAGCTGTGGGAGCTGCGTTCCTACGAGCAGGCGATCGGCATGGAGCAGGACCGGCTGATCTACCAGGCCCGGATGCAGGCGCGGTACGGGCGCTTCTGGCGGCAGAAGGCACCGGTGGAGGCGCTGATGCCGCTGAAGCTGGCCCGGATCGGTGTACCGCTCTCGCAGACGGCGCCGGACGCCCTGGCGGCGACCGGGATCGACCCGGCGGTACTGCCTCCGCCGGCGCAGCAGACCGCCGGGGCGGCTCCGGCCCTGGAGGCCCCGTTGACGGGCGCTCCGCAGTCGGACGGGGAGGTCGGCCCGGACCAGGAGGCGCACCGGACCGAGCACGCCCAACTCCAGCAGGCCCAACTCCATCAGGCCCAGATCCAGCACGCCCCGGCAGCGGCAGCGGTCCACGCCCAGGCCCACGCCCACGCCCAGGCCCAGGCCCAGGCCCAGGGTCCCCAGGTGGTGCCCGCGGCGGCCGCCCAGATCCCGCCGGCGTTCGCGGTGGACCCGACGGCGATGCCCGCGGCCCACAACAGCGCCTGGTTCGCCGGGCCGAAGGCACCGCAGGCCGCGTACGAGGGCGGCTACAACCCGCAGTACGTCGAGGGCCTGGAGCCGACGCCGGTCCTGCCCCCGATGGGTCCCGACGAGCAGCAGGTGCAGGCGGCCGTGCCGGGTCCCCGCGCGGAGGCGGACCCGGCCGCCGAGGCCGGAGCCGAAGCAGGAGCCGAAGCGGGAGCCGAGCCCGGGGCCGAGGCCGACGGGGACGCGGAGAAGTTCGCGGAGGCGGCGTACGAGGTCTTCCGCACCCACCTGGTGGAGAGCGGCGAGGTGCTGACCGCCGAGCAGCTCGACATACTGCTGGCCGACCGCTACGGGGTGGTCCACCCGCGCAGCGGCTCGCTGATCCGCAAGATCTTCCCCCAGCTGAAGCTGCGCTACCAGCGGGAGCTGGAGAACGAGCACATCGCCTGAGGCTGTCTCGCGGCGCGCACAAGGGCCCGTACCTTCCTCGGTCGGAGGAGGGTACGGGCCCTTGCGCGTATCCGGGCCCAGCCCGTGCGGGATCTCAGACGGCGAGCAGCTTGCGCACCCGGTCCGCGCCCACGGCCAGCAGCAGCGTGGGCAGACGCGGCCCGGTCTCCCGGGTCACCAGGAGCCGGTAGAGGAGGGCGAAGAAGGTGCGCTGCGCGACCTTGAGCTCGGGGGTCGGCTTGGCGTCGGGCTCCAGCCCGGCCATGACCTTCGGGACGCCGTAGACGAGCGTGGTGAGCCCGTCGAGCGACCAGTGCGCGTCGAGGCCTTCCAGGAGCAGGCGCAGGGACTCGCGGCCGTCGTCGTCCAGGGAGGACAGCAGCTCGGTGTCGGCGTCCTCGCGCACGAGGGTCCGCTGGTCGGCCGGGACCTGCGTGGTGATCCAGTTCTCGGCACGGTCCAGGCGCGGCCGTACCTCGTCGAGCGAGGTGAGCGGCTTGTCCGGCTCCAGGTCGGAGAGGATGCGCAGGGTCTGCTCGTCGTGTCCGGCGGTGATGTCGACGACTGACGCGAGGGTGCGGTACGGCATCGGGCGCGGGGTGCGCGGCAGCTCGTGGGAGGCGACGCGGGCGGCGCGGGCGTGCGCGGCGGCGTCGGCCGGCAGGACGGTGCCGTCGGCGACCTTGGCCTCCAGCTTGTCCCACTCGTCGTAGAGGCGCTGGATCTCCTGGTCGAAGGCGATCTTGAAGGACTGGTTGGGCCGGCGGCGGGCGTAGAGCCAGCGGAGGAGCTGCGGCTCCATGATCTGCAGGGCGTCGCCGGGGGTGAAGACCCCGCCCTTGCTGGAGGACATCTTGGCCATGCCGCTGATGCCGACGAAGGCGTACATCGGGCCGATCGGCTGCTCGCCGCCGAAGATGTGGACGATCTGGCCGCCGACCTGGAACGAGGAGCCGGGCGAGGAGTGGTCGACGCCGGAGGGCTCGAAGACCACGCCCTCGTAGGCCCAGCGCATCGGCCAGTCGACCTTCCAGACGAGCTTGCCGCGGTTGAACTCGCTGAGCTTGACCGTCTCGGTGAACTCGTCCTCGGTGCAGACGTAGGTCATCTCGGTCGTCTCGTCGTCGTACGAGGTGACCTTGGTGAAGTCCTTGCCGCACCGGCCGCAGTACGGCTTGTACGGGAAGTACCCGCCCTCGCCGGCGCTGCCGTCGTCCTCGGCGGCCGCGCCGGAGCCCTCGGCGGCCTCCAGCTCGGCCTCGTCGACCTGCTTCTGCTGGGGCTTCTTGCCGCCCGGCTTGGCCTTGGTGCGGTACTGGGCGAGGACGGCGTCGATGTCGCCGCGGTGCTTCATCGCGTGCAGGATCTGCTCGCGGTAGGCGCCGGTGGTGTACTGCTCGGTCTGGCTGATCGGGTCGTACTCGACGCCGAGCTCGGCCAGCGACTCGGCCATGGCGGCCTTGAAGTGCTCGGCCCAGTTCGGGTACGCGGAGCCCTCCGGGGCGGGGACGGCGGTCAGCGGGCGCCCGATGTGCTGGGCGTGCGACTCCTCGGTGACGCCGGGGATGCCCTTGGGGACCTTGCGGAAGCGGTCGTAGTCGTCCCAGGAGATGAGGTGGCGGACTTCGCGGCCGCGGCGGCGGATCTCGTCGGCGACCAGGTGCGGGGTCATGACCTCGCGGAGGTTGCCCAGGTGGACCGGGCCGGACGGGGAGAGCCCGGACGCGACGACGACGGCTTTGCCGGGGGCTCGGCGCTCCGCCTCGGCGATGACATCGTCCGCGAAACGGGAGACCCAGTCGGTCTCGGTGCTGCTCTGCGCGCTCTGAGCCACGACACGTCCTTCTATCTCGAATGCTGGCTTCGGCCATTCTCCCAGACGGAAGGGGCCGCTCCGGGGTTGCTTCCGCCTGCTGATACGCGGCCCTTATACCGAGAAGGGGACGGGCTCCGCGTGGGATACTCGGCACTTGTCGGAACGCCCAAGACCCACTCGGGCACAACCTCACAGGAACGGCAGCTCATGGCCTCGGTCCCTTCCCTCGCTTCCTCCGTCGAACAGCGCGTCTCGGACGCCCTCGCCTCCGCCCTGCCGGAGGCCGGTGCGGCCGACCCCATGCTGCGACGAAGCGACCGGGCCGACTTCCAGGCCAACGGCATCCTGGCGCTCGCGAAGAAGGCCAAGGCCAACCCGCGCGAGCTGGCGACGACCGTGGTCGAGGCCATCCCCACGGGTGACCTGATCAACGAGATCGAGGTCTCGGGCCCCGGCTTCCTCAACATCACCGTCTCGGACGAGGCGATCGTCAAGACCCTCGCCGCACGTGCCGCGGACGACCGGCTCGGCGTGCCGCTGAACGCCTCCGCCGGCACCACGGTGATCGACTACGCGCAGCCGAACGTCGCCAAGGAGATGCACGTCGGGCACCTGCGGTCCGCCGTGATCGGCGCGGCGATGGTGGAGATCCTGGAGTTCACGGGCGAGAAGGTGGTCCGCCGCCACCACATCGGCGACTGGGGCACCCAGTTCGGCATGCTGATCCAGTACCTGCTGGAGCACCCGCACGAGCTCGACCACAAGGGCGGGGAGGGCGAGGCCTCCGGCGAGGAGGCCATGTCGAACCTCAACCGCCTGTACAAGGCCTCGCGCGCGCTCTTCGACTCCGACGAGGAGTTCAAGACGCGGGCCCGGGCACGGGTGGTCGACCTCCAGGCCGGCGAGCCGGAGACCCTCGCCCTGTGGCAGCGGTTCGTGGACGAGTCGAAGATCTACTTCTACTCGGTCTTCAACAAGCTGGACATGGACATCCAGGACCCGGACGTGGTCGGCGAGTCCGGCTACAACGACATGCTGACGGAGACTTGCAAGCTGCTGGAGGAGTCGGGCGTCGCGGTCCGCTCCAACGGTGCGCTGTGCGTGTTCTTCGACGACGTCAAGGGCCCGGACGGCAACCCGACGCCGCTGATCGTGCAGAAGTCGGACGGCGGCTTCGGCTACGCGGCCACCGACCTGTCGGCGATCCGCGACCGCGTGGCCAACCTCGGCGCGACCGAGCTGATCTACGTGGTCGACGCGCGGCAGTCGCTGCACTTCAAGATGGTCTTCGAGACGGCGCGCCGGGCGGGCTGGCTGAACGACGACGTCAAGGCCGTGCAGCTGGCCTTCGGCACCGTCCTCGGCAAGGACGGCAAGCCGTTCAAGACCCGCGAGGGCGAGACGGTCCGGCTGGTGGACCTGCTGGACGAGGCGATCGACCGCGCCTCCGCCGTGGTCCGCGAGAAGGCCCAGGACCTCACCGAGGCCGAGATCGCCGAGCGCGGCGCCCAGGTGGGCATCGGGGCGGTGAAGTACGCCGACCTGTCGACGTCCGCCTCCCGGGACTACAAGTTCGACCTGGACCAGATGGTCTCGCTGAACGGCGACACGTCCGTGTACCTGCAGTACGCGTACGCCCGTATCCGGTCGATCCTGCGCAAGGCGGGCGACACCCGGCCGGTCGCCCACCCCGAGGTGGCGCTGGCCCCGACCGAGCGCGCGCTGGGCCTGCACCTGGACGGCTTCGGCGAGCTGATCGCGGAGGCGGCGGCGGAGCACGCCCCGCACAAGCTGGCGGCGTACCTGTACCAGCTGGCGTCGCTGTTCACGTCGTTCTACTCAGAGTGCCCGGTCCTCAAGGCGGACACGGCGCAGCAGGTCGAGAACCGTCTGTTCCTGTGCGAGCTGACGGCCCGCACCCTGAACAAGGGCATGTCCCTGCTGGGCATCCGCACCCCCGAGAAGCTCTGACACGGCTCCCGGTCTCCACGACGGCCCCCGGCGCATCCCCGCGCCGGGGGCCGTCGCGTTGCCGCCGGCCGAGCCGTCCCGGGGCTCGGCCGTCACCCGAACGGGCCGATTCGGGCGGCAGGGGCCGGGTAGGGGACGGCGCGTCCTGCCCCAACCACCAGCGGAGGCATCCGTGCCCGATGTGAACGGCCCCTACAAACCCGGCACCCCGTGCTGGATCGACCTGATGGTCCCCGACCAGCAGGCGGCCCTCGACTTCTACTGCGACCTCTTCGGCTGGCAGGGCGAGGTCGGGCCGGCCGAGCAGGGCGGATACTCCGTCTGCCTCCTCAAGGGCAGGCCGGTCGCCGGCATCATGAAGGCGTCCAACCCGGACGGGACCGTGCCCGACCCGATGCCGCCGACCGCGTGGACCACGTACCTGGCCACCGACTCCCTCGACTCCACCCTCACGTCGGTCACCGACGCGGGCGGTTCGGTCATGATGGGCGCGACGGACGTCATGGACCTCGGGCGGATGGCCCTGATCTCCGACCCGACGGGCGCCGCAGTCGGCCTCTGGCAGGCCGGCACCTTCGACGGCGCGGGCATCGTCAACGAGCACGGCGCCCTGATCTGGAGCGAGCTGAGCACCGGCGACATCCCCGCCGCGGCGGCCTTCTACACCGCGGTCCTCCCCGTCACCACGGCCAGGTCCCAGATGCCCGGCGCCGAGGAGTACACCGAGTTCAAGGTCGGCGACCGCGCGGTCGGCGGGATGATGGACCTGAGCCAGCTGCCGCCCGGCGTGCCGCCGCACTGGCAGCCGTACTTCCACGTCGACGACGTCGACGAGATCCAGGCCGCGGTGGTGCGCGCCGGAGGGAGCGTCATGGCCCCGGCCTTCGACATGGCGGCGGGCCGCATGGCCGTCCTCTCCGACCCCCAGGGCGGCACCTTCTCGGTGATCAGGGCGACGGCCCCGGGGCAGCCCTCCTGACCCGGTCGGCCTGACCGGTTCCCGGTCACCCCGAGCGCGAGCCCCCCGGCTGATCGCGAGGGTCGGGGGGGCGATCCGGCACCCGCCCTCCGAGGACTTTCGCGGCCGTCCGGCCGCGGGGCGGGGGCACGAGGTCTTCGCCGGGGCGTGTGACCCTCACCATCGGGGCTTGCGCGGCGGGCAAACGACAGGGAAAGTTCGAGTGAATCCGGCAGTAGGCCGGAACGACGCGGTCTTCGAGAGGTGACGACAGGATGGGCGGCCTTTCCCGCATCCCGCTTCCGGCCGGCGTTCGCCGCGTCGCCCGCGCCGCCCTGCGCCGCCCTGCGCTGGTGGGCCGGCAGCCCGCCGCGTCGCAACGGGAACGCATCGCCGCGGCAGGTCCCCGGGAGCCGTCCAGGTCCCGCGAGGACGAACTGCTGGAGGCCCTGCCCGGAGTGATCCGGTATCGCGGGCGACTGGCCCACGTCCGTGACGACCTGCTGCCGCCCGACGTACGGGAGGCCAATCTGCGCATCGCCGCGGAGGCGCTGGAGGCGGGCGGCGTCGCGTACGGGCTCGTTCCCGACGGCGGCCCGGCCCACCGGGTCGCGATCGCCCCGGGTGACCGCGATGCCGCGCTCAAGGCCTGGGCCCACGCGTGCGCGGGCCTGCCGGTGTACGCGCAGTTGCTGGGCGACGGCGGGGAACTCGGCGAGGTCCTGGCCGAGTCGCTGCCGGACGCGGTCGCGGCCAAGGAGGCCGCACACCCGCAGACCGGCGGTCCGGCCGACGGGAACCAGCACCCGCCGGTCAGGGGAGTCCGGCTGTTCATGCCTGCCGTGACCTCCGGCCGCACCCTCTACTACGGCCCCGACCACGGCTGCGACCTGGAGTTCTGGGATCCCTCCGATTCCGGTTCCGGGGGTGTCGCGGCCCTGCGCGAATGCCCCTACGGGTGGTGGCTCCCGTCTCTGACGGCGACCGCCACACGCAAGGTGGGCAGCCGCGACTATCCGGTGATCGACGATCTGGACCGCCGGTTCCCGCACGACATCGACTTCCCCGTCGACGCGGTGATCACCTGGGTGGACGCCTCGGACCCCGCCTGGAGAAGCCGCCGGGACGCGGCGGCGGCCGGCACGGACGACGGCGCACGATCCGGTGTCGACCACGCCGAGCACCGCTACCGCGACCGCGGCGAACTCCGCTACTGCCTGCGCTCCATCGCCGCCTACGCGCCCTGGATCCGCCGCGTCTTCCTGATCACCGACCACCAGGTCCCGTCGTGGCTGGCCGTCGACCACCCCGGGATCACCGTCGTCGACCATGCTGCCCTCTTCGCCGAGGGCGACCACCGGTCGGTGTTCAATTCGCATGCCATCGAGAGCCGGTTGCACCGCGTACCCGGCCTCTCCGAGCATTTCCTCTACTTCAACGACGACATCTTCCTGGGCCGCCCGCAGCAGCCCCAGAACTACTTCCTGCCTTCCGGGCTGCCCAAGGTGTTCCACGACTCGCGGGCCGTGCCGCCGGGTCCGCCGGACGGCACGGACGACGTGTTCACCGCCTCGCAGAAGACCACCCGGCAGGCGGTCGAGGAGGCCGTCGGCCGCACGTACCCGCACATCCTGGCCCACACGCCCTACCCGCTCAGCCGGTCCCTCTTCGGCCACGTCGAGGACACGCTGCCCGGTCTGCTCTCGGCCACCAGCCGCTCGGTCTTCCGCAGCGCCACCGACGTCGCCCCGGTCACCCTCGCGTCCCACCTGGGTCTGGCGGACGGCCGGGCCGTCACGGGCGAACTCTCCCACGCGTACGTCTCCACCGGCCGCGCTGACGAGATCGAGCGACTGCCCGATCTGGTGCGGGACCGATGGCCGGATGCGTTCTGCCTGGCCGACGACGAGAGCACCACCGTCACGGCTCTCGAACAGCAGCGGGTCGTCACGGCCTTCCTGGAGGCGTACTTCCCGGTTCCCTCGCCGTACGAGAGGGCCTGACCCGGTCGGCGCAGGCTTGTCCGATGCGGACCGGGTCGGCGCGGGCCTTGCCGACGCGGGCCCAGCCGTCCGAGCCCGGCCGACGCGGGCCCCGTACGGCCGCTGCCGTACACCCCGTTGACCGGAGCGACCCGCCGGCCGCCCCGCTGACCCGCCGCGCGGCGATCCGGGACGCCGCCCCGCCTCTCAGGCCCCGCTCGCCCGCTCCGCCACCAGCGCCGCCAGTCCGTCCAGGATCCGGTCCAGGCCGAAGCGGAACTGGAAGTCCGGCTCGTCCGAGCCCGTGAATGCGTCCGATTCCAGCAGGCGCGTCACGGCCGGGTGGCTGTCCGGGCCCGTCATCAGCCGCAGCGTGCGCAGGTACTGGCCCATGACCTGGTCCGGCGCGACGCCGGACTTCACGATGGCGTCCCTCATGTCCGCGGCCATCGTCGCCTCGTTGCGGACCAGACCGCCGATCAGGATGATCGTCGAGATCTTCTCGCTCTCGGTCAGGTCCGCGTCGGCCATCGCCGCCAGTCCGCGCTCCATCCAGGCCAGTTGGTTCGGGCTGACCGGCGCCCCGGTGATCGGGATGCGCAGGATCCAGGAGTTGGCCATCAGGACGGCCCGCTGCGCGTACGCCCACTCGGTCAGCAGTCGGCGCCACCCCCACCCCTCCGCCTCCGGCGGCAGTGCCGGCGGGGTGCCGACGCCCGCGTCCGACATCAGGATGTGCAGCTCCTCCTTCGCCGTGACGTACCGGTAGAGGGACATCGTCGAGACGCCCAACTCCTTGGCCACCCGGCCCATGGAGACGGCGTCCATCCCCTCACCCGCGGCCAGCGCCACGGCCTTCTCCACGATGCGCGGCAGCGTGAGCGTGGGGCGCGGGCCTTTCCCGGGCCGTTCGCGCAGGCCCCAGGCCATTTCCAGACTCGCCGGAAGCCCGGTACCGGTGCCTTCGTCGTCCTCGTCCGCCATGACCGCCCACTCCTCGATTGACCCCCATCCTAGTTCTGTGTATTACTTACGCAGAAAAGCGTAAGGCATACGCAGAAGCGTTCGCGAAGGGAGCAGCATCCCGCATGACCCCACACGCCTCCGGCACCCTCGGGATCCACGCCACCGGCCTGACCAAGTCCTACGGCGGCGTCCGCGTCCTCGACGGCATCGACCTCGCCGTCCCCCGCGGCAGCGTCCTCGCCCTCCTCGGCCGCAACGGCGCCGGGAAGACCACCACCGTCCGAATCCTCGCCACCCTCACCGCGCCCGACGCCGGAACCGCCCGCGTCGCCGGGCACGACACCGCCTCCCAGCAGGCCCGCGTCCGCGAACGCATCAGCCTCACCGGACAGTTCGCGGCCGTCGACGAGCTCCAGACCGGCGCCGAGACGCTGCGCATGATGGGCCGCCTGAGCGGACTCACCCCGCGCGCCGCCCGCGCCCGCGCCGACGAACTCCTCGCCCGGTTCGGTCTCGCCGACTCCGCCGCACGCACGGCCAGGACGTACTCGGGCGGCATGCGACGCCGCCTCGACCTCGCCGCCAGCCTCGTCTCCCGCCCCGAGGTGCTCTTCCTCGACGAGCCGACCACCGGCCTCGATCCGCGCAGCCGCCAGGACCTGTGGGAACTCGTACGGGAACTGCGCGCCGACGGCACGACCGTGCTGCTCACCACCCAGTACCTGGAGGAGGCGGACCGGCTCGCCGACCGCGTCGCCGTCCTCGCCGACGGCCGGATAGCCGCCGAGGGAGCCCCCGCCGAGCTCAAGGCACGCGTCGCGGGCCACCGGCTGGAGCTCACCCTCACCACACAGGACGCCTACGAGGCCCTGGCCCCGCGCGCCGTCCACCTCGCACCCGAGGACCTCACCCTCGGCGTCGCCACCGACGGGAGCGCCGCCCACGTCCGCGCCCTGCTCGACGAACTCGACCCGGACCGCACCGCCGTGGACCGCTTCGCCGTCCGCACCGCCACCCTCGACGACGTGTTCCTCACCCTGACGGGAGCCGACCGATGACCGCCGCACCCGTGAGCGCCCTCGCCCTGTCCGGCCGCAGCCTGCGCATCAGCCGCCGCAGCCCGGACGCGCTGATCGCCGCCCTGATGCTGCCCGTGATGCTGATGCTGATCTTCGTCTACTTCTTCGGCGGAGCCATCGACACCGGCACGGAGTACGTGACGTACGTGGTCCCCGGCGCCATGCTGCTCTGCGCGGGCTTCGGCGCGGCCTCCACCGCCGTCAGCGTCGCCGACGACCTGCGCACCGGCGTCATCGACCGCTTCCGCACCCTCGACATCGGCGGCATCCCCATCCTCGCCGGACACGTCGCCGCCTCCGTCCTGCGCAACCTGCTTTCCACCGCCCTCGTCCTCGCCGTCGCCCTCGCCATCGGCTTCCGCCCCCAGGCCGGCCCGGCCGCCTTCCTCGCCGCGGCGGGCCTGCTGCTGGCGTACATCACGGCGATCTCGTGGCTGGCCGCCACCCTCGGGCTGCTCGCCAGGACGCCGGAGGCGGCGGGCGGCTTCACCTTCCTGATGATGTTCCTGCCCTACCCGTCCAGCGCCTTCGTGCCGATCGAGACCATGCCCGGTTGGCTGCACGGTTTCGCCGGGCACCAACCGCTCACCCCGGTGATCGAATCCCTGCGCGCACTGCTCCTCGCGCAGCCCGCCGGAAGCGCCCCCTGGACGGCCCTGACCTGGTGCGCGGGCATCACGGCCGTGGCCATGGCCCTGGCGGCCGCCCTCTTCCGCAGCAGGACCCGCTGAGCGGCTCCGGCAGGAGCCCCTCAGCGGGCCGGCGGTCCGCCCGCCGCTCAGCGGTTGAGCGGGTAGGAATGACGGCCCGTCGCCTCGTCGATCTCCGAGTGGGCCTTCTGCAACAGCTGCTGCGAGAGATCCATGAGCGCACGAGCGCCCGCGATCTCTTCCCCGACCCTCATCTGCTCCGGGTCGGAGGGGTGGCGCAAGGCATAGCCCCGCGCCCTGATCTCGGAGCCGTCCCCGAGCCGTACCAGGGCCGCCGCACTGGTGCGGTGGCCCTCCTCGGTGAATTCGAGCTCCACATGCCACCCGACGAGCGTGGCCATGGTGCATCACCTCCAGGGGTCACCCTTGCCTCCAGGGTGCGCCTGCGCCCCGACGGACGCGACCGGAACCACACCGGGCCGACGGGGCGGGGGCGCGAGGCGAGGCAGGGCGTGGGGAAGCGCCTATGGGGCGGGTCAGCCGCTGGCCAGGCTTGTCGCGACCGACTGGAACCACGCCCCGTACGAGAACGGCTCGGGCGGGTTGACCTCCATGCCGAGTTCCGCAGCGGCCAGGGCGTAGTCCCCCTCGTCCATCGGGAGGGCGATCAGCTCGTGGAGCTCGCCGACAAGACGGGCGACGAGCTGCGGGTCGGTGGTGGCGGCGTAGTCCGCGACCGCAGCCTCGTGATCGGGGAATTCGTCGACGATGTCCTGCGAGAACCAGCCGCCCAGCAGCTGGGCGGTCTCCGGGAACCTCGCGTGCCACTCCCAGTGCGTCTGCGGGGCCATCGGCGGTGGCACCTCGCCGTCCTCGACGCTCTGCTTGAGGTGGTCGGCGAGCACGAGCAGCCAGTCCCCGATCGCGGCCTGCGGAATCCCGACGTCGGGGACTGCGTAGAACTCACCGAGGTCGATCCGCAGGCGCCCCGGAGGATTCCGGCTGTACTCACGCAGCTGGCGTTCCGCCTCCGCGATGGCCCAGGGGCGGGTGTGCCAGGTGTGGCGCAGATAGGCGTCCAACGCAGGGCTGCGGCGCTCGGCCGTGTCCTCCCCCTGCCGGCCGAGGTAGGCATGCATGACCTGATCGAGCTCGCCGTAGCGCCGGTCGTGTTCGAGGGGCTTCATGGGCACGGTCGGTTGCCTCTACAGGTAGAACGGGACGGTGGTCTGGACGACGAACCCGTACGGGCTGTACGGCTCGCGACGCAGGACGACGCGGGCGGCACGGACGTCGACGGGCCCCTGCCCGGCGAGGAGCATCGCCTCCAACTGCACCCGCCCGACGGGCTCCTCACGGGACGGCCAGGCGGCCTCGATGGTGAGCCGGGCCCGCGTTCCCTGGGCGAGCCAGCGGTGGATGACCTGCTCATTGGCGATCACCACCTGCTGGGTGGCCCACTGTGCGGTCTCCCGGTCGGGGTAGGTGGCGGATCGGGTCAGCATCGGATCATTGCCTCAATTCGCGTTGAACGACCAGAAGACGCCGACCTCGTCGGCGGACACCGCGATCAGGCCGAGATCCATCATGAGGTCGGTGAAGGGGTGGCCGCCTTCCAGGTCCCGCGCCAAGAAGTCGGGCGCGTCGCAGGTACGGGCGAGATCGGAGGAGGTCCAGAACGTAGCGTCGGGGCCGAACCGGTCCAGCGCGTTCCGTGCGTCCAGGAGCACCGTGTCGCGGTCTTCCCGAAACCGGATCGGGGAACCTTCGAACCACCACTCCTGCGCGAACGACGCGAGCAATCCGACGGCCGCGTCGGCCCTGATCGGTCGGACCCCGTTGCGGATGTCCTCGGCACTCATGGCACGGAACGGGTACGACGGACGGTAGGTCCGACGTCCTTCCTCATCCATCTCCCATTCCAAGGTGGACCAACCCCGCGGGTCGGGAACGGCACGCTCCATGACCGCGAGCGCATCCTCGGCCCAGTCCTCGTGCAACCGGGGCCCGCACCTCGCGAAGGTGTAGACCTCCTCCAGGAGCCTCAGCAGGGCTGCTGCCCAGGTGGCGGCATCGGTGGATCGGGTCGGCATGGATTCCTCCTGTCGGGGTCAGCCGTTGAAGGTCCAGAACAACCCGACCTCTGTGTCGGAGACGATGACCAAGCCGGCGTCCTCCCCATAAGAGGTCATCGGGGTGTAGCCCCAGTGGGACGCCCCGAAGTCCAGCGTGCGGCCCCTGCCTGCACCGACAGTGACGTTGGTGTGGCACGTGAACGTGTCCCCGTAGCGGGCGAGGACGGTGCGGGCCATGTTCTGCAGCTCGTCGAAGCTCTCGGTGAACCGTTCGAGGTTCCGCAGGGTGCAGCCGCCGTCGGTGAGCGCGAGGAGGAGCTTCTCGGCACTCGCACGGTCGATCTCGTGCAACCGTTCCCCGATGTCGGCCGGGGTGAGCGGGCGGGGCGGATCGTCCCCGACGAACGGACGGCAGAACGGGTAGTCCGGGTGCTCCTGAGAGCGGTCGTTCGCGGTGTCGTCGAGCCCCGCCCAGGCACGCGGGTCGGGAACGGCGCGCGCCATGACGGCGAGCACGTCCGCCCGCCAGTCCTCGTGCGCGCGCGGGCCGGTGGCAATGAACGAGTACGCGTCCTCGTACAGGTGCCGGATCGCCCCTTCCCAGGACGCCTGGTCGGCAACGGACAGATGGTCAGCCTGCATTCACGAACCTCTCGGTATCGACGTGCCAAGTGCGCACGTATGCCTATGAGGTTCACAGACCGCGCAGCCGCGCACCTGAGTACGCGCACTCGTGTTCAGTGTCCCGTCGCGGAGTTCACTGGAGCCATGACCCCGACCCTGCCCCTGACCCCGGACACCGACCGCCACCCGCGCGCGTTCGTCGCGCCGCTCGTCTCCACCCTGCTGACGCTGCCGATGGCGGCCTTGGCGTTCTTCTTCGCGGGGTTGGCGCCCATGGCCTGCGACTCGTGCGGGGGCGAGGTGAGCGCCCGGTTCGACGCCTCCTACCGCATCGCCTTCCCGGTGTTCGGGTTCGGCCTGGTGGTGGTCCTGGCCGTGCTGCTCTCCGCGTGGGCACTGCCCTGGCGGCGGCGCAACGCCGCCACCAGGGTGTGGCTGGCCGTGGCCGCACCGGCGGCCGTCGTCCTCGACTTCGTCGTCTTCAACGGCCTCGTCGACTGGCCGTAGGGGACGCCTTCAGCGGGCCTCGCGGAGCCAGCCCGCGACCTCGGTGGCCCAGTAGGTGAGGATCGTGTCCGCGCCCGCGCGCTTGATGCCCAGCAGGGTCTCCAGGATGGCCCGGTCCCGCTCGATCCAGCCCTTCTCCGCGGCCGCCTCGATCATCGCGAACTCGCCGCTGATCTGGTACGCCGCGACCGGAACGTCCACGGCCTCCGCGACCCGGTACAGGATGTCGAGGTAGGGGCCGGCCGGCTTGACCATGACCATGTCCGCGCCCTCCTCCAGGTCGAGCGCGAGCTCCCGCAGGGACTCGCGGGCGTTGGCCGGGTCCTGCTGGTACGTCTTGCGGTCGCCCTGGAGGGAGGAGGCGACGGCCTCGCGGAACGGGCCGTAGAAGGCGGAGGAGTACTTCGCCGTGTAGGCGAGGATCGAGACGTCCTCGTGCCCGGTCTCGTCGAGGGCGTCGCGGATGACACCGACCTGCCCGTCCATCATGCCGCTGGGACCCACGACGTGGACGCCCGCGTCCGCCTGGACCTGCGCCATCTCGGCGTAGCGCTCCAGCGTCGCGTCGTTGTCGACGCGGCCGTGCTCGTCGAGGACGCCGCAGTGGCCGTGGTCGGTGTACTCATCGAGGCACAGGTCCGACATGATCACCAGGTCGTCGCCGACCTCGGCCTTCACATCCCGGATGGCGACCTGCAGGATGCCGTCCGGCTCGGTGCCGGCCGTGCCCAGGGCGTCCTTGTTCTCGTCGGCCGGGACGCCGAAGAGCATGATGCCCGCGACGCCCGCCTCGACCGCCTCGACGGCGGCCTTGCGCAGGGTGTCCCGGGTGTGCTGGACCACGCCCGGCATGGCGGAGATGGCGAGCGGCTCGCTGATGCCCTCGCGCACGAAGGCCGGGAGGATCAGGTCCGAGGGGTGCAGCCGGTTCTCCGCGACCATCCGCCGCATCGCCGGGGTGGTGCGCAGCCGGCGGGGCCGCGAACCGGGGAAGGATCCGTACGCGCTCATGTTCCAGTCGCCTCTTCGAGCATCGACAGCAGTCGCAACCAGCCTAGAGCCCGTGCGGCGGCCCGCCCGCGCCGACCGCCCCGACGGTGAACTCGCACCACACCGTCTTGCCCGGTACCGGTACCGGTGCCACGGCCCCCCACCGGTCCGCGACCGCCGCCACCAGCAGCAGCCCGCGCCCGCCCTCGGCGCCCGGGTCCCGGCCCGCGATCCGCGGCCGGCCGCCCCCGCTGTCGTGCACCTCGACCCGTACGGTGCCGTCGTAGCGCAGCATCCGCAGCCGGTAGCCGCGGCCGGGCGGGACGCCGTGCAGCAGGGCGTTGGTCGCCAGCTCGCTCACGCAGAGCAACACGTCGTCGTGGCGGCATGTGACACCCCACGCGTGAAGTGTCTCTGCCGCGAACTGCCTGGCAGGGCGCACGGTCTGGCGGCTGCGCGGGTAGAACCGCTCGCGTAGCAGGGCCGGTTGGATATCCACGTTCACCCCGCCATCGTCGCCCTGCGTCACTAGCGTGGAGGAGACGAGCAACCCGTACTCCTTGAGGAGTACGGGTTGGTACGGGTATCTCGCGCGCCGAGGCGGGGAGTTCAAGGGACATGCCAGTACGCAAGAGGCCGCGGCCCAACGAGACCGCCATGAAGATGGTCGGCGCCCTGGTCGCCGCCGCCCGCATCGCCGGAGGACTGACCCAGCGCGCTTTCGCGGAGACCCTGCACCTGGACGTCGAGACCATCGCCTCGATCGAGCAGGGCCGACGGGTCCTGATGCCGAACGTCGCCGAGAGGATGGACCGCGCCCTGGGCCTGCCCGGCCTCCTGTCCGTCGTGGCGAACCGCCTCCCGGAGGTGGACATGGTCCCGGCCTGGGCGGAGGAGTACATGGAGCGGGAGGCGGAGGCCCTGGCGCTGTCGTGGTTCGACACGCTGACCGTTCCGGGGCTGCTCCAGACCGAGGCCTACGCCCGCGCCGTCCTCGGCTGCCGCGTCCCCTTCGTCGGGGAGGCGAAGATAGAGCTGCAGACCGCGCACCGGATGAGGCGCCAGGAGATCCTGCGCCGCGCCGTCCCGCCCACCCTCAGCTTCGTGATCTGGGAGGCGGCCCTGCGGGACCGGATCGGCGGGGACGAGGTCCACCGGGAGCAGCTCCGGCACCTGCGCGCCTGCGCCGACCGCCCGGCCATCTCCCTCCAGGTGCTGCCCCTCGGGCTCACCGCCCACGCGGGCCTCGATGGCGCCTTCATCCTGCTGGAGACACCCGAGTTCCAGCACCTGGCCTACTCGGAAACCCAGCGCGGCAGCTTCCTCGTCAGGGACCCGAACGAGGTCAGCATCCTCTCCCAGAAGTATGCGATGCTGCGGTCACAGGCCCTCAACTTGGCAGATACCAAGGACCTGTTGGACCGGCTGGCAGGAGAGACATGAGCACCCCACTGAAGTGGTTCAAGTCCAGCTACAGCGGCAGCGAGGGCGGCGCGTGTCTGGAGGCCGCCTTCGCCTGGCGGAAGTCCTCCTACAGCGGTGACGAAGGCGGGGCCTGCGTCGAGGTCGCCGCCTGCGGCTGTGCCGACACCGTCCACGTCCGGGACTCCAAGGTCGCCGACGGGCCCGTGCTCGCGCTCGCCCCCGCCGCCTGGGCCGGTCTGACCCGCTGGGTTCGTTCCTGAGCCTCCGGTCGCGCACCTCGGCGATCCGCGGTTTCGTGGTGGCAGAGGCGTGTGTACCGATGCCGCGGCATCGGCCGCCGGATCGTGCCCTGGCCGCGTCGCAGGAGGGCGGATGTCCGCACCAGGTCCCACAGCCCGCCGCCGGCGCCGTGCGGCTGTCCTCGCCGCGGCGCTGGCCTGCTCCGCGCTGCTCACCGGGCCCGGGCCCGGGCCCGCCGCCGCACGCGGCGCGCCCCCATCTCCGTCACCTCCGGTGAGCGGCGGCGTTCCGCGGCTGGACTGGAGTCCGTGCAAGCCCGGCAGCCCGTGGGACTGCGCCACCGCGAAGGTGCCGCTCGATCACGCCGCGCCCGCGGGCCGCACCATCGACCTGGCGGTCGTCCGGCGGCAGGCCGCCGATCCCGGCCGGCGCGTGGGCACGCTCTTCGTGAACCCCGGTGGGCCCGGGGGCCCCGGGACCGTGCAGGTGCCGCAGAACTACGACTCCTTCCCGAAGGAGGTGCGGGAGCGGTTCGACATCGTCAGCTGGGACCCGCGCGGGATCGGCAACAGCACGGCCGTGAACTGCTTCGACACCGCCGAGGAGGCCCAGGCCTGGGCGGCCCGCCCACCCGGCGGCTTCCCCGTCGGCGCGCAGGAACGCAAGGCCTGGACCGACGCCTACGCGGACCTCGGCCGGCTCTGCGAGAAGCGCGACCCGGACCTGCTGCGCCACGTGTCGACCGCCGACACCGCCCGGGACCTCGACCTGCTCCGCCGGTCGGTGGGCGAACCGCGGCTGAACTACCTCGGCGTCTCCTACGGGACCATCCTGGGCGCCACCTACGCGAACCTCTTCCCCGGCAACGTCCGCGCCATGGTCCTCGACAGCAACATCGACCCGCAGGCCTGGACGAACGGCACCTCGCGGGGCGAGCCGCGCACCACCACCTTCCTGCGCATGGGCTCGGACCGCACCGCCGCCGCCACCCTGGACCGGTTCCTCACCCTCTGCGGATCGGCGCCCGCGACCCGCTGCGCCTTCTCCGCGGGCAGTCCCCAGGCCACCCGCGAGAAGTTCGACCGGCTGATGCAGCAGCTCCGGGAGCACCCGGTGGGCCCGTGGACGTACGCCAGGACGGTCGCCGACACGGTGCAGGGCCTCTACCTCGTCGGCGGCTGGCCCGCCCTCGCCGGCCGGCTCCAGGAGCTGTCGCAGGGCCGCGCCCCGAAGCCCGCCGTGTATCCGCCGCCGCCCCCGGTGGCGGAGCCGAATCCGTACCTCGGCGACGAGCAGGCGGCGGCGGTGTGGTGCTCCGACAGCCCCAATCCGCGCGACCCCGCCGTCTACCAGGGCCTGGAGGAGGACAGCGCCCGGCGGGCCGGCGACGCGGGACGCTTCTGGACGTGGGCGGCTGAGACCTGCGCCACCTGGCCGGCCAGGTCCGCCGCCGGCTACGGCGGCCCGTGGGACAGGCCGACCGCCCGTCCCGTCCTGGTGATCGGGACCCGGTACGACCCCTCCACGCCCTACGCGGGCGCCGAGGCCATGGCCCGTGAGCTGGCGGACGCCCGCCTGCTCACGAACGACGGGTACGGGCACACCGCGCTGTTCAACAACGCCAGCAGCTGCATCAGCGCGTACGAGAGCCGCTACCTCGTCGACGGGACGCTTCCGCCCCCCGGCACGGTCTGCCGCCCGGACCGGGTTCCCTTCGCCTAGACCGGCGGCTCGTTGCGCCGGCGCCAGTCTCCGAGCGCGTTCGCCCGGTGGTCGGGCCGGTGGATGGGGCCGAGTTCCTCGACCCGCGCGTACGCCTGCGGCGTGTACGGGTCGTCCCGCAGGGCCAGGCCGTAGGCGCCGATCCCCCGAGCAGGATCCGGGCGGCGTCGAAGCGGACCTCGTCGTCCGGGTCCTGCGTCAGGGCGCGCAGTACGGCGGTGGCCCCGGCCGTCAGGGGCCGGACGTGCAGGGGATCAGGGTGCCGGACGGCGCGGGCCACCAGTTCCGTCAGCGGGGCCGCGGCTGCGAACACCGACTCCAGGGTGGTCAGGACGGCGCCGTGTCCGGCGCGGACGGTCCGCCCGCCGAGCATGATCTGCTCGACCTCGCACCACTCGTCGGCGACCGTGGACGTCTCGGCCGGGCCGCCGTCCCCGGTCCGGCGGCGCAGTTCCGCTTCCGCTCCCGTCCCGTACCAGTGGCGGGCGGCGGCGAGCAGCCGCTCGCGCTCCGGCTGCGCCAGCCGCAGTTCCGGCTCCTGGAGGTCCCTGGACCACAGCACCGCCGTGACGGTGGCCGGGGCGCCGCCCTCGATCGCCCGCAGGAGCGGGGTCGTACCGTCCGGCAGCACCCGGTCCGGGTCGGCGCCCGCTTCCACGAGGGCCTCGGCGATCCGGTGGGCGAAGGCGGCCACCGCCGTGCACAGCACCGGCAGTCCCTGCGCGCCGGCGGTGTCCGGGCGGGACCCGGCCCCCAGCAGGGGGCGGGGCCCGCCGCACAACGGGATGAGCACGGGCGGACCGACCGAGGGGCCCGGGTGCGTGTGCACCCGGGCCCCTCGACCGGTCCGTCAGGCCGTCTCCGGCCGGCTAAGCCGCTCACGTCGTACGACGCCTGCGCGCGCCCGGGCGTCGTTCGCTCGGCCGGAAGACCGCTTCGCCGGCCTCCTTGGCCGCCTCGCGGCGTGCCGCGCCGTACTCGGCGAGGGCCTCCGCGAGCTTCGACACCGACGGCTCCGGGGAGAGCACGTCGACCCGCAGGCCGTGCTCCTCCGCGGTCTTGGCCGTCGCCGGGCCGATACAGGCGATGACCGTCACGTTGTGCGGCTTGCCCGCGATCCCGACCAGGTTGCGGACGGTCGAGGAGGACGTGAAGAGAACGGCGTCGAAGCCGCCGCCCTTGATCGCCTCGCGGGTGTCGGCCGGCGGCGGCGACGCGCGCACGGTCCGGTAGGCGGTGACGTCGTCGACCTCCCAGCCGAGCTCGATCAGCCCGGCGACCAGCGTCTCGGTGGCAATGTCGGCCCGCGGCAGGAAGACGCGGTCGATCGGGTCGAAGACCGGGTCGTACGGCGGCCAGTCCTCCAGCAGTCCGGCCGCGGACTGCTCCCCGCTCGGGACCAGGTCCGGCTTCACGCCGAACTCCACCAGCGCGGCGGCGGTCTGCTCGCCGACCGCGGCGACCTTGATGCCGGCGAAGGCCCGCGCGTCGAGCCCGTACTCCTCGAACTTCTCGCGGACGGCCTTGACGGCGTTGACCGAGGTGAAGGCGATCCACTCGTAGCGGCCCGTCACAAGGCCCTTGACCGCGCGCTCCATCTGCTGCGGGGTGCGGGGCGGCTCCACGGCGATCGTCGGCACCTCGTGCGGCACCGCGCCGTAGGAGCGCAGCTGGTCGGAGAGCGAAGCAGCCTGTTCCTTCGTCCGCGGTACGAGGACCCGCCAGCCGAACAGCGGCTTCGACTCGAACCAGGAGAGGTCCTCGCGGCGCGCGGCGGCTCCGTGTTCGCCGACCACGCATATGACGGGGCGGGCACCCTCGGGCGAGGGCAGCACCTTGCCCTGCTTGAACACCTGGGCGATCGTGCCCAGCGTCGCCGACCAGGTCCGCTGGCGCGTCGTCGTGCCGGAGACCGTCACGGTCAGCGGGGTGTCGGGCTTGCGCCCGGCGCTCACCAGCTCGGCGGCGGCGGCCGAGGCCGTCTCCAGCGTCGCGGAGACGACGAGGACCCCGTCGCTCGTCCCGGCCTCGCTCCAGCAGCGTGCCGACGCGGTCCTGGCGTCGACGAACCGCACGTCCGCGCCCTGCTTGTCGCGCAGCGGGACACCGGCGTACGCGGGCACGCCGACGGCGGTCGCGACGCCGGGCACCACCTCGAAGGGGATCCCCTCGGACGCGCACGCGAGCATCTCGTCGGCGGCGTTGCCGTCGAGTCCGGGGTCGCCCGTGACGGCACGGACCACCCGCCTGCCGGAGCGTGCGGCCTCCATGACAAGATTGGCCGCGTCCCGGATCACCGGGACCCCGGCGGCTGCTGACACTTCGTCAGCTACCGTCAGCTGCGGCGTGTCGACACCCGCGCGCGCATGCGTCCGTACGACTTCGAGCACCTCGGGCTCCGCGATCAGTACGTCCGCGGCGGCGAGCGCCTCGACGGCCCGCAGCGTGAGCAGACCCGGGTCGCCCGGGCCGGCACCGAGGAAGGTGACGTGTCCGTGGGCGGCGACGGCCGGAAAGGCGGAGGTGGTCGGAATTGAGGGGTTCAAAGCGATCGCTCCCCCATCAGACCGGCCGCGCCCTTGGCCAGCATCTCGTCCGCGAGTTCGCGGCCGAGCGCCATGGCGTCGTCGTACGACTGGGGCACGGGACCGGTGGTGGACAGCTGCACCAGCGTCGTGCCGTCGAGGGTTCCGACGACGCCGCGCAGGCGCATTTCATTGACAATCCGTCCGTCGGCCAGCAGGTCGGCGAACGCGCCCA
The DNA here is from genome assembly GCF_042742535.1 of Streptomyces sp. NPDC058880. Taxonomy (NCBI): domain Bacteria; kingdom Bacillati; phylum Actinomycetota; class Actinomycetes; order Kitasatosporales; family Streptomycetaceae; genus Streptomyces; species Streptomyces sp. NPDC058880. The sequence continues at coordinate 14,569 of NZ_JBHYMC010000010.1, read as the reverse complement.
CGGGTGCGCTGCAGCCGGCCTCCAGGGCGGCGAGCAGAGAACGCTCCGCGGTCACGGCGGCCCGGGTGTGCGGGTCGTCGAGCCGGCCGAGCGCGGCGATGAGGTCCGTGGAGGACGCAGGGCACTCCACGGCCAGGGCTCCCTGGCCGGGGGCGGGGAGGATGCTGTCGACGGACAGCAGGTCGGTGGCCTCGTCGCCGCGGCCGATCCGGTTCAGGCCGGCGGCTGCCAGGACGACGGCGTCGAGTTCGCCGTCGCGGACGAAGCCGATGCGGGTGTCGACGTTGCCGCGGATGGGCACGGTCTCGATCCGCTTGCCGAGTGACCGCGCCAGGTGGTTGAGCTGGGCGGTGCGGCGGGGCGAGCCGGTGCCGACCCGGGCGCCGTCGGGCAGCTGCTCGAAGGTCAGGCCGTCGCGGGCGACGAGCGCGTCGCGGGCGTCCTCACGCCGCGGCATGGCCGCGATGACGAGGTCGTCGGGCTGCGTGGTCGGCAGGTCCTTCAGCGAGTGCACGGCGAAGTCGACCTCGCCGCGCAGCAGCGCATCGCGCAGGGCGGTGACGAACACGCCGGTCCCGCCGATCTGGGCGAGGTGCTCGCGCGAGACGTCACCGTACGTCGTGATCTCCACGAGTTCGACGGGCCGGCCGGTGAGCTCCCGGACCGCCTCGGCGACGTGCCCCGACTGGGACATGGCCAGCTTGCTCCGCCGCGTACCGAGCCGCAGCGGCTGGTCGGGACGTGTGTTCATGATGCCCGTCCTGGGTCGTCGTCGTTCTTCGGATCGGCCGCGTCCGCCCGGCTGACGGAAGCAACCGTCTGAGGGTCGAGGTCGAAGAGTTCACGCAGCGCCTCCGCGTACCCGGCGCCGCCGGGCTCGCTCGCGAGCTGCTTGACGCGCACGGTCGGCGCGTGGAGGAGCTTGTCCACGACGCGGCGCACGGTCTGGGTGACTTCGGCGCGCTGTCGCTCGTCGAGGTCCGGGAGCCGCCCGTCGAGGCGGGCCACTTCCATGGCCACGACCTCGGCCGCCATGGCCCGCAGGGCGACGACGGTGGGCGTGATGTGGGCGGCCCGCTGTGCCGCGCCGAAGGCGGCGACCTCCTGGGCGACGATGCCGCGTACGGCGTCGACGTCGGCCGCCATCGGGGCGTCTGCGGACGCCTCGGCGAGGGACTCGATGTCCACGAGCCGGACGCCCGGGATCCGGTGCACGGCCGCGTCGATGTCCCTGGGCATGGCCAGGTCGAGGAGCGCGAGCCGGACGTCGGTGGCGTGGGCCTGCGCACGGGCGGTCCTGCGGGGCTGCCGCTGCGCGGCGGCCTCGCCCTGGTCGGCCCAGGTCCCGTGCAGTTCGAGGGAGTTGGCGTCGACGCCGGTCAGCGCGGAGCGCCCGTCGGGCCCGACGGGGCACCCGTCCGCCGCGGCGTCCGCGGGGGCGCTGATGGTCCGCGCGGCTCCGGCGTCGGCGATCCGGCCGCCCGCCTCGGCGGCGGCGACCAGCCGGGCCAGTACGTCGCCGTCGGGCATGGCCGCTTCAGGCCCGGCCGGCGGCCCGGCCGGGTGGGCCTGGGGTGCAGCCCCGGGCGCAGCCTGCTCGGCGGGCGCGGGCTCACCGGCGGCCCCCCAGGACACGGCGGCCAGGACGTCGTCGGCGGTCAACACGAGCCCGGTGGCACCCGTGCAGGACACGACCACGTCGACGCGGGTCAGCTCGTCCGGCACCGCTGCCATCGCGAGGGCCGAAGCCCGCACACCCGTGCCTGAGGCAACCAGAATCTCCGCCAGCCGCTCCGCCCGCTCGGCGGTCCGGTTGGCCACGACGATCTCGGCGACGCCGACTCGGGCGAGGGTGGCGGCGGCCAGCGAGGACATCGATCCGGCGCCGATCACCAGGGCCCGCCGGCCCCGGGCCCACTCGGCCACGGGCGTGCCCGCCGCGAGCTGTTCCAGCCCGAAGGTCACCAGCGACTGGCCGGCGCGGTCGATGCCGGTCTCCGAGTGCGCCCGCTTGCCGACCCGCAGCGCCTGCTGGAACAGGTCGTTGATCAGCCGGCCGGCGGAGTGCAGCTCCTGCCCCAGCGCGAGGGCGTCCTTGATCTGGCCGAGGATCTGTCCCTCGCCCACGACCATGGAGTCCAGTCCGCACGCCACCGAGAACAGGTGGTGCACCGCCCGGTCCTCGTAGTGCACGTACAGGTAGGGAGTGAGCTCCTCCAGCGCGACCCCGCTGTGCTGGGCGAGCAGGGTGGACAGCTCGGCGACGCCGGCGTGGAACTTGTCCACGTCCGCATACAGCTCGATGCGGTTGCACGTGGCGAGCACCGTCGCCTCCGTCGCGGGCTCGGCGGCGAGGGTGTCGTGCAGCAGCTTGGTCTTGGTGTCGGCCGACAGCGAGGCGCGCTCCAGCACGCTCACGGGTGCGCTGCGGTGGCTCAGCCCGACGACGAGCAGGCTCATGCCGGCATCACCGCCGGGACATCGCCCTCGGGTCCGGGCTTGCGTGCCTCGGCGGTGGTGCGCCCGGCCGGCGGCACGACGGCGGCGGCGGGCGCGGCGCCGCCCGCCCCGGAGCCGGGCTCGGCGGCCGAGGCGGCCTCCTCGCCGGCCTTGCGCTGCTCGTGGAAGGCCAGGATCTGGAGCTCGATGGAGAGGTCGACCTTGCGGACGTCCACACCGTCGGGCACGGACAGCACGGTCGGCGCGAAGTTCAGGATGGAGGTGACCCCGGCCGCGATCAGCCGCTCGCTGACCTGCTGGGCGGCACCGGCGGGCGTCGCGATGACGCCGATCGAGACGCCGTTCTCCTCGATGATCTTTTCGAGGTCGTCGGTGTGCTGCACGGACATGCCGGCGACCGGCTTGCCGGCCATGGCCGGGTCGGCGTCGATGAGGGCCGCGACGCGGAAGCCGCGCGCGGAGAAGCCGCCGTAGTTGGCGAGGGCTGCGCCGAGGTTGCCGATGCCGACGATGACGACCGGCCAGTCCTGGGTCAGGCCGAGCTCACGGGAGATCTGGTAGACGAGGTACTCGACGTCGTAGCCGACGCCGCGGGTGCCGTAGGAACCCAGGTACGAGAAGTCCTTGCGCAGCTTGGCGGAGTTGACTCCGGCGGCCGCCGCGAGCTCCTCGGAGGACACCGTGGGGACCGATCGCTCGGAGAGCGCGGTCAGGGCGCGCAAGTACAGCGGAAGCCGGGCGACAGTGGCCTCGGGAATACCTCGGCTGCGGGTCGCCGGTCGGTGAGTTCGGCCAGTTGCCACGATGCTCCTGCGGGATGAGCGGGGCTGCAGGCGGCCTCTTGTCCCAGGACCGCCCCGTCGACAGCAGGCTATGCCTTTGTGAACGCGTGCACAAAGATTGTGTCCGCTTTGTCCGACCAAAGTGACCGGGGTCACGCGACGTCGGCACGCAAATCCGGAACCGACGGCACGCCGAACCCGTTCAAATACCAAAGGGGGCAAAACCGTGCACACTCCTCACAGATACGCCCCCAGACCCCACAAATCGCCCATGATGGTAACCGGGGAGTGAGTCACCCTCCCAATGCCCGCCGAAGCCGGTCCGGGTTCACCCTCCAGAAGGTGTGCTGCTCGCCGTCAACCAGGACCACCGGAATCTGCTCCCAGTGGAGCCGGTAGAGCTCCTCGTCCTGCGAGATGTCCTTCTTCTCCCATGGCGCACCGGTCTCGGCGCAGACCTTGGCGACGACCTCCTCGGCCTCGTCGCACAGGTGGCACCCGGGCTTGCCGATGAGCGTCACCATCCGCTCACCGGGGCTCTTCTTCTCTTTACGGCGCAACAAAGGGCTCATGCCCCCCATTCTCCCGCGCTCGCACGGCCCGCCGGGGCCCGGCGGCGTCGCGAAGAGTTAACGCCTCCGTTTCCCATCGGTTCGGGAAGTCCCGAACACAGTGGCTATGCTCGCGTCATGGCCGCTCCCGGATGGCTCTCCCCCCGCAGGCGCTCCGCCACCGCACGCAGCGTGCTGGCAGGCGAGGCCTCGGCCGAGGCCGCCCGCAAGACCGCGCAGGGCGGGACCGACCAGCTCACCGGAGCCGAGGCGGACGAGACCGACCTCGACCTCCTCGAAGCCGGGGAACCGGCCGAGGAGCTCGCGGAGCCCGCTTTCCCCGTCGCCGGCGACGACCTCGCCGCGGCCTTCTTCGACCTCGACAACACCGTCATGCAGGGCGCCGCGATCTTCCACTTCGGCCGCGGCCTTTACAAGCGCGAGTTCTTCCGACGCCGCGAACTGGCCCGCTTCGCCTGGCAGCAGGCCTGGTTCCGCCTCGCCGGGGTCGAGGACCCCGAGCACATGCAGGACGCCCGCGACAGCGCCCTGTCCATCGTCAAGGGCCACAAGGTCTCCGAGCTGATGGCGATCGGCGAGGAGATCTACGACGAGTACATGGCCGAGCGGATCTGGCCGGGCACCCGCGCCCTGGCCCAGGCCCACCTCGACGCCGGCCAGAAGGTGTGGCTCGTCACCGCCGCGCCCGTGGAAACCGCCACGATCATCGCCCGCAGGCTGGGCCTGACCGGCGCCCTGGGCACCGTCGCGGAGTCGGTCGACGGCGTCTACACCGGCCGCCTGGTCGGCGAGCCGCTGCACGGCCCGGCCAAGGCCGAGGCGGTCCGCGCCCTGGCCGCCGCCGAGGGCCTCGACCTCGAACGCTGCGCCGCGTACAGCGATTCGCACAACGACATCCCGATGCTGTCGCTGGTCGGACATCCGTACGCGATCAATCCCGACACAAAACTGCGCAAGCATGCCCGGACCAACGACTGGCGACTGCGCGACTATCGGACCGGCCGCAAGGCCGTGAAGGTCGGCGTCCCGGCGGCGGCCGGAGTCGGCGCGATCGCCGGCGGCGCGGCCGCCGCGATCGCCCTGCACCGGCGCCGCAAGTAGCAGATCAGGGCCCCGCCCCAGGCCACACGGCGGCCACGCCCGCCCGCACCGCCGGCCTGCCCTGCCACGGGCATTCGCTCACCTCTACCCGCGCCGCGGACGCGGCACTCGGCCGCGCCCGACTCGGTCGCAGGCCTCCTTGGAAGCTTCCATTCCGCGCACTCAAACGATCAAGAATCGATCACCAACTGCGACCGAATATGCCCTCGACACGCAACAGAAGTGTCGGAACCGGTGATTTGAGCAACTGGGTGTAGCGCCGCCTGTACGAAGCGTTATTCTCCTCAAACGCATGCCACCGGCCACCTGTCGCCACGACGGATGAACGGTCCCGCACTGCACGTGATGGAAGCTCTGCCTCTGGGAGTCCCGTGTACCCACCTGTCGGGGTTGACGCCTCGGGCCTGGCTCAGCTGCGCACAACGGTCCTCGACCACCTGCGCGGCTTCGTCCCCACCGCGTACACCGCCCCCGCCTTCGCCGCCGCGGTTCCTGCCGGCCTCGGCCCGGCCGGTCCCTGCTACGCCCTGACCGACGGCGGGGCCACGGTGGGCAGACGAGGTCGCTCGGCCTCCGGAGGCTCGAACGGCGCGGCCGGCACGAGCACCCAGGCCGCCCCCCGCCGCCCCCTGGCGGACAGCGACCAGGCCCGCATGATGGATCTGGTCGAGCGCGCCCAGGCCGGAGAGGCCGAGGCCTTCGGCCGCCTCTACGACCAGTACAGCGACACGGTCTACCGCTACATCTACTACCGCGTCGGCGGCAAAGCGACCGCGGAGGACCTCACCAGTGAGACCTTCCTGCGCGCCCTGCGCCGCATCTCCACCTTCACCTGGCAGGGCCGCGACTTCGGCGCCTGGCTCGTGACGATCGCCCGCAACCTGGTGGCGGACCACTTCAAGTCCAGCCGCTTCCGGCTGGAGGTCACCACCGGGGAGATGCTCGACGCCAACGAGGTGGAGCGCAGTCCCGAGGACTCCGTCCTGGAGTCCCTCTCCAACGCGGCACTCCTGGAAGCCGTACGGAAGCTGAATCCGCAGCAGCAGGAATGCGTGACCCTGCGCTTCCTGCAGGGCCTCTCGGTCGCCGAGACGGCCCGCGTCATGGGAAAGAACGAGGGCGCCATCAAGACGCTCCAGTACCGGGCGGTGCGCACCCTGGCCCGCCTCCTCCCCGAAGACGCCCGCTGACGGACCGTGCAGACAACATCAACCCGACCTCACATCCGGTGACCCCTCGATGACGCTGTGGTCCGATCATCCTTCGTCCGTAACCCAAGTGCCGCGACGCTCGTTGTGCGGAATGCAGGCTCCCTGTGGACACGCCCTACCCGAAGCCGCTCACTCGAAAGTGTGGATGCGCTCAAGGAAGGCAACCTTCCGGACACCTTGGGGAGTCGATCGTCATGACGAGAGGAGGTGCCGCCAGTGATCGCGAACGTGACCCCGCACCGGCGGGCGAACGCCTTCGCCCAGGCCCTGGAGGGTCGGAACCCATCCGACCTTTCGGAACCGGACCCGGCGGCCGAGCAGTCCGAGGCACCTGCCGAACCTGCTGACCACGACCGGTTGTTGGCCCTGGCGAGCGTGCTCGGCGAACGGATGCCGCGCCCAGTGCTGGACCCCGAGACCAAAGTGGTGCAGCGAGCGCAGCTCGTTGCGGCCATGGAAGCCATGGTGCTGGAGGAGAGGGCCGGGGGCGGTGCCGCCTCGGACCCTCAGGTGCCCGAGCAGCGGACCGGCCGCGGCGCCCACCGGGCGACCTCGCTCCGGAAATTGCGGCCCCGCTCCCGCTGGTCCAAGGGCATCGCAGCGGGCGGCCTCACCGTGGGTGTGGCCGCAGGGGCCTTCAGCGGAGTGGCCGCTGCCAGTTCCGACGCCCTGCCCGGTGACCACCTCTACCCGGTGAAGCGGGGCATGGAGGACCTGAAGCTGGGGATGGCCGACGACGACGCGGAGCGCGGCGAGGTCTACCTCGACCGGGCCTCCAACCGTCTCTCCGAGGCCCGCCGGCTCATGGAGCGAGGCCGGACCGGCACCCTGGACCACGAGTCCCTGGGTGCGATCCGCCGCGCGCTGTCGGGCGTCAAGCACGACGCGGAAGAGGGGCACCGCCTCCTCCAGGCGGCGTTCGACCGGGACGGCTCCCTGGGCCCGATCCAGACCCTGTCGTCGTTCTCCCGCTCCCACCGCGACACGTGGGGCAAGCTGCGCGAGAAGCTCCCCGTGCAGCTCACCGACGTCGGCGGTGAAGTGGACTCGGTCTTCCAGGCCATAGACGAAGACGTGGCGCCGCTCCAGAGCCTGCTCCCCAAGCCGCCGGAGCAGTCCCGCGGCACCGGCTCGTCGGGCTCCCCCGCCCAGCCGGACGCGTCCAGCGGTGCCAAGCAGCCCGCCCCCGCCCCGGACACGCCGTCCGGCAGCGGCCCCGCGCCGTCGCCGTCGGGCAGCAGCACCCGGCCGCCGGCCGACGGCGGTCTCCTCGGTGGTACGGGCGACCTGCTCAAGCCGTCCACGGGACAGTCGGGGCAGCCCGCCTCGGGCACCCAGGAGAGTCCGAAGCCCGACATCACCCTGCCGCCCCTGCTCCCGGGCCTCCTCCCGGGCCTGGGCCTCGGCGCGGAGGACGCGAAGTAGCGCGGTAGCGGCAGGCGATGCGGTGGTGGGCCGGGGCGATGTCCCGGCCCACCACCGCACGGCCGGACGGCGTCAGAAGAAAACGGATCTCCGCTGCACCAGCAGCTTGTAGAGCGTGTGCTGGATCTGCTCCCGCACCTGGTCCGTCAGGTTGAACATCAGCATCGGGTCCTCCGCCGCTTCCGCGGCGTACCCGTCGGTCGGGATCGGCTCACCGAACTGGATCGTCCATTTCGTCGGCAACGGCACCGCCCCGAGCGGTCCCAGCCACGGGAACGTGGGCGTGATCGGGAAGTACGGGATGCCCAGCAGGCGCGCCAGCGTCTTCGCGTTGCCGACCATGGGGTAGATCTCCTCCGCACCCACGATCGAGCAGGGCACGATCGCCGTGCCCGCCCGCAGCGCCGTCGACACGAACCCGCCCCGCCCGAAGCGCTGGAGCTTGTACCGGTCCCCGAACGGCTTCCCTATCCCCTTGAAGCCCTCCGGCATGACACCGACCAGTTCACCGGCCTCCAGCAGCCGCTGCGCGTCCTCCGCGCATGCCAGGGTGTGTCCCGCCTTGCGGGCCAGCTCGTTCACCACCGGCAGCACGAACACCAGGTCGGCCGCCAGGAGCCTCAGGTGACGCTCCGCCGGGTGGTGGTCGTGCACGGCCACCTGCAGCATCAGTCCGTCGAGTGGCAGCGTCCCGGAGTGGTTCGCCACGATGAGGGCGCCGCCCTCCGCCGGAATGTTCTCGATGCCCCTGACCTCGACCCGGAAGTACTTGTCGTACAGCGGCCGCATCAGCGACATCAGGACCTGGTCCGTCAGCTCCTTGTCGTAGCCGAAGTCGTCGACCTCGTACTCCCCGGTGATCCGCCGCCGCAGGAACGCCAGCCCGCCGGCGATCCGCCGGTCCCAGCCGTCACCGCGCTCCGCGGGGGCCGCATCGGGATCCGGCGCGACAGCGGCCGGCTCCTGCTGCGCCGGTCCGGGGGCCGGCACCGCCCGCACCCGGCGGGGCACCCGCCGGCGCGGCCGGTCCTCGTCGAACGGAATGACCTTGGCGTCCGCCACTATCGCTTCGCTCCCTCAACCGTGTCGACGTCGTCCCGCAGGCCGTCCGCATCCAGCATGGCCGCCACCCGGTCCACAGCCCGCCCGACCCGCTCGGGCGGCAGCAGGCCGCTGCCCCGGCTCCGCGCGAAGTCTGCGAAGGTCTCGGTGGTCGTGTAGAGCGGCTGGAAGCCGAGCACCTCGCGCATCTGGGTGGTCTCCACGACCCTGCCGTGCGTGAGCAGCCTCATCTGGTCGGCCGAGAAGTCGGTGACTCCGACCGCCCGCAGCGCCGACCCCACCCAGGTGAGCGCGGGCAGCAGCAGCGGCAGCGTGGGCCGGCCCAGCCGCCTCGAACACTGCGAAAGCAGCAGCACGCCGTCACCCGCGATGTTGAAGGTCCCGCTGTTCAGCGTTCCGCGCCGGGGCTCCTGCGCGGCCAGCCTCAGTACCTCCAGCACATCGTCCTCGTGCACGAACTGCAGCCGCGGGTCATAGCCCAGCACGGTCGGCGTCACCGGCATCGAGAAGTACTCGGCGAGTGCCGAATCGGCGAAGGGTCCCAGGATGTTCGCGAACCGCAGCACGCACACCGCGACGTCCGGGCGGCGACGCGCGAAGCCCCGTACATACCCCTCGACCTCGGCCGCGTCCTTGGCGAAGCCGCCCGCCGGCAGTGACTTCGGCGGCGTGGTCTCGGTGAAGACGGCCGGATCCCGCGGGGTGCCCCCGTACACGCTCGTAGTGGACTTCACCACGAGCCGCCGTACCGTCGGCGACTTCTGGCAGGCCCCCAGGAGCTGCATCGTCCCGATGACGTTGGTCTCCTTGACGGCGCTGTACGCGCCGCCCGCGACCGGCCGACTGCCCGTGACCGCCAGGTGCACCACCGTGTCCACGGCGTGCTCGGCCAGGACCCGGGCGATCGAGGACTGCCTGATATCCGTACGGACGAACAGCGCCGACCCCAGCCGGTGCGGCGGCGTCACCGCGTCCACCGCGATCACTCGCTCGACCTCCGGATCGCGCTGGATCCGGCGCACGAAGCGGCCCCCCAGCTGCCGGGCAGCCCCGGTGACGAGTACGACCTTCCCCACGAGCTCAGCGCCTCCCTCGAAGAAGTACCCGGCTGCACCGCAGCCCCTCCACCAAGGATGGTGGAGGGGCTGCGGAGAACACGTACAGCTGCCGTTTACTTCTTGTTACGGCGCTGGACGCGGGTGCGCTTGAGCAGCTTGCGGTGCTTCTTCTTGGCCATCCGCTTACGCCGCTTCTTGATAACAGAGCCCACGACTACCCTCGCTCACTTCTCTTCACTGGTGCGGGGCGTCTGGGCCCACACGACCTACGTCGGCCTAGCCTACCCGCCCGAGCTCCGAGCCCGTAATCCGAGTGCTTCCCAGGGGTTACGAAGGCGTCAGGGTCCGTCCGTCTCAGGCCGACTCCACCCCCACATAGGACTCTCGGAGGTACTCGTGGACCGCGTTCTCGGGGACCCGGAAGGACCGGCCCACCCGGATCGCGGGCAGATGACCGTTGTGCACCAGCCGGTACACGGTCATCTTCGACACTCGCATCACCGAGGCGACCTCCGCCACGGTCAGGAACTGAACCTCACTGAGAGGCCTCTCGCCAGCAGCCATGACACACCTTGACCTTCCGCGCAGGACGGGCACCGGCTTCCCCTCCGGTTACTCCTCGTCGTCGCACGCTCACTCCCCAGAGTAGGGGCGCGTGATACGAGTGGGGAAGAGGAGCTACGGCCACTCCTGCCGCCCCGTCAGACTCGCCCGGCCCAACACGAACCGGGCAAGCGGATGGTAGTGGTCCGATCGCACCGCGTCATCAAGCGGAACGGCCACCGAGACCCGCCCCTCGGCCTCGCCCACGAACAGCGCGGGATCATCCGTGTCCGCCAGACCGATCGCCTCCACACCGAGCTGACCTGCGCCGCACACCCATCCGTGGTCCCCCACCACCAGGTCCGGCAGGGGCTCGCCGGCCTCCGCGAGGGCCCCCAGAGCCACCCGAACCGGCAGCGGCGAATGACTGTGCACGCCGGTCGCACTCCCCGGCGCCTGCACGCCGGGTTCCCGCACCAGTGCGACCCCTCGTACGTAAGCGATGCGGTGCGTGCGTACGCCGAACCGGGTCGCCACGTCGACGCTCACCCCCTGCGCCGGACGCAGGACAACACATCCCGCCGCCGACATGGCCTCGGCCAGACCGGCGTAGAAACCCAGGAGCCGATGCGGGTGCCCGGTCCCGAACAACACGTGCGACCGCGCCCCGGCCGCCTCGGCGAGCCGTCCCGCGAACGCCTCCAGCGCGGCCACCGTCCGCTCCGGATCGATCGTGTCCGGGCCGCTGACGTGCGAAGGATCCGCCGACACACCGCACTTGTCCGCCATCAGCCTCAGCAGTTCACCCTCGCCCCAGCCCCGCTCCGGATCCAGCCCCAGCAGCACCCTCGGATCCCGCGCCGCGAACAGGCGGTAGCTGCGCAGGCTCTCCTCACGGGAGGTCGCGACGGGCCCGGCCAACCGGGCGGCCAGCAGATGCGCACGCAGCGCGCCGGTGCTCAACACCCTCCGATGCTCCCCCACCGCATCTGTCGGGTCATCAATTCTGCCGAACAGCCCCACAGTTGGCGTAACGATGCAGCAGGCTCCCACCGGCACCGACGCTGCCCGCGGCGCCAGCCGTCAGGTCAGCATGCCGCGCAGCGGGAACACCGCCCGCCGGGTGGCGAGAACGGCCTGATCCGTCCGGTCCGCCGGGTCGTAGCCGGCGTCCCAGTCCCGCCACGAAGGGCTTCGCCCGTCGGTCATCCGCCCCGGCGCCACCTGACGCGTCCGTGCGTACACCTCGTCGCGCCAGGACGCCGGGACCGCGCTCTCCGGGTCCAGCGGCCGGTGCGCGGCGATCGCCACCAGGTGCGTCCACGACCGCGGTACGACGTCCACCACCGCGTACCCGCCGCCGCCCAGCGCCAGCCACCGCCCGTCCGCGTACGCGTGCGCCAGCGCGTGACAGGCCTCCTGCACGGCCCGCTGTGCGTCCAGGGACACCGCCAGGTGCGCCAACGGGTCCTCGAAGTGGGTGTCGGCGCCGTGCTGGGTCACCAGCACCTGTGGCCGGAAGTCCGCCAGCAGCTCCGGCACCGTCGCATGGAAGGCCCGCAGCCAGCCCTCGTCCCCGGTGCCGGCCTCCAGCGCCACGTTCACCGCCGAGCCCTCGGCCGCCAGGCCACCGGTCTCCTCCGGCCAGCCGGTCTGCGGGAAGAGCGTCCGCGGATGCTCGTGCAGCGAGACCGTCAACACCCGCGGGTCGTCCCAGAAGGCGGCCTGCACACCGTCACCGTGATGGACGTCCACGTCCACGTACGCGACCCGCTCCGCCCCTAGTTCCAGCAGCCGGGCGATCGCCAGCGACGCGTCGTTGTAGACGCAGAACCCGGCCGCTCCTCCCGGCATCGCGTGGTGCAGCCCGCCGGCGAAGTTCACGGCGTGCTCGGCCTCGCCGCGCCAGATCGCCTCCGCGCCGGCCACGGACTGCCCGGCGATCAGCGCCGAGGCCTCGTGCATCCCGCGGAACGCCGGATCGTCCACGGTACCGAGCCCGTACGACCCGTCGGCGGCGTCCGGATCGACCGACACCTCGCGCACCGCGGCGACGTAGTCCTCCCGGTGGACGAGCCGCAGCGTCGAGTCCCCGGCCACGGGAGCCGCGCGCACTTCCATGGCCCGGTCAAGCCCGAAGGCGCGCACCAGGCCCATGGTCAGTGCCAGGCGCACCGGGTCCATCGGATGGCTCGGTCCGAAGTCATACCCCGTTACCGCCTCGTCCCACATCAACAGCCCGGTCACCGGCTCGCCGCTCATGGTCGACACCGTATCGGGCCTCCCGCGGCCCGAACGAGCGGGCATGGAACAGGGTGATCAGGACGAGCAGCATCGGCACCAGCATCGCCCCCCGGTAGCTCCAAACGTCGCCGATCGCCCCGACGAGCGGCGACCCGATCAGGAAGCCCACGTAGTTGAAGATGTTCAGCCGCGCGACCGCCGTGTCCGAAGCCCCGGGGAACAGCCTCCCGGCCGCCGCGAAGGTCTGCGGCACGATCACGCACAGCCCGACGCCCAGCAGCGTGAAGCCGATCATCCCCACCCACACCCCGGGGGCGGCCGCCACGACCGCGAACCCGGAGGCCGCCAGCAGCGTCCCGCAACGCACCACCGCCACCGCCCCGAAGCGCCGCACCCCGAGGTCGCCCACGGCCCGCCCCACGAGGGTCGTCACCATGTACACGTTGTACGGGACGGTCGCCGTCTGCTCCGAACTCCCGAGCACGTCCTGGAGGTACTTGGCACTCCAGTTCGCGACCGTCGAGTCCCCGATGTACGCGCACGCCATCACCAGGCAGAGCGGCAGCAGCAGCCCGAACCCGCCGCTGCCCAGGCCCTGCTGCGACTCGCCGTCCGCCCCGGCGCGCTCCTCCCGGTCGACGTAGTACCGGCTCCCCGACAGCACGAGCGGCAGCAGGACGGCCACGGCCGGCAGGTAGCTGACGAACAACCCCAGGTGCGCGTGCGCCCCGAACCAGGCCGCGGACGCCCCGAGGATCCCGCCCAGGCTGTACGCGGCGTGGAAGCCCAGCATGATGCTGCGCCCGTAGGCCCGCTGCAGGCTGACCCCGAGCATGTTCATCGACGCGTCCAGGGCACCCACCGACAGCCCGAACGCCCCCAGGGCCACCGCCACGTGCCACAGGCGCTCACCGGCCCCCACGCCGAGCAGCGACAGCAGCACCAGCGGCTGGGCCCACCGCAGGACGGCACTGGGCGCGACCCGCTTGACCAGGTGCTCGGTACCGACGCTGGCCACCCCTGCGAGGACGGGTACGGCGGCCAGGAAGACGGGCAACAGCCCGTCGGATATCCCGTACCGGTCCTGGATGGCCGGGATCCGGGTGACGAGCAGGGCGAAGGTGACGCCCTGCACGAAGAAGCTGAACCCCAGGGCGCCGCGGCCGCGGCGCAGCCGCACATCATCCGTCATGGCGGGTCAGCGTAGGCCCCGGGGCTACCCGTGGGTAGAGAGATCACACGGGCAGTTGCAGGATCAGCGGTAGCTGCATCATGTCGCCGAAGTACCCGGTGGCACCGGGCATCCGGTCCGCGGGCAGCAGCGCGGTGTACCCGTACACGTCCATCCCGGCGGCCGCGGCGGCCTGGATGCCGCGCGGGCTGTCCTCGATGACGACGCACTGCGCGGGCTCGACGCCCATCCGGCGTGCGGCGTGCAGATAGAGCTCGGGGTCGGGCTTGCCCCGGGACACGTCCTCCGCGCTGAAGATCCACTCCTCCTCGAACCACCCGTCGAGGCCGGCCAGGCGGTGCCCGACCCGGATCCGCTCGTGGCTTCCGGAGGACGCCAGGCAGTACGCGATGCCGTGGGCGGTCAGCGCCCCGAGGACCTCCTCCACGCCGGGGACGGGCTTGAGTTCCGTCTCGAAGGCGGCGACGGTCCGGGCGTGGAGCGTCTCGTCGAAGTCCGCCGGCAGCTGCCGGCCGGTCCGTTCCCCGACGAGGTCGTGCACCTGACGCACGGCGGCCCCCATGTAGTCGCGGACCGATTCCTCGTACGTGGTGGGGTGCCCCAGCTCGGTGAGGTACCCGGCCAGGACGTTGTTGGCGATCGGCTCGCTGTCCACCAGCACGCCGTCGTTGTCGAAGATGACGAGGTCGTAGCCCATACCTCCACATTACGGAGGAAACGGATGCGGCACGGTGCCGCCGTGCCCACCCCGGCGCCGGGTCACCCGACCGGCCCGTGAACGCGGAAAAGCCCCGTACCAGAAGGTACGGGGCTTCCCCACAAAAATTGTTCGGCGGCGTCCTACTCTCCCACAGGGTCCCCCCTGCAGTACCATCGGCGCTGAAAGGCTTAGCTTCCGGGTTCGGAATGTAACCGGGCG